>CAZUVG010000413.1:0-3167 GCA_964623765.1 uncultured Roseicyclus sp. | reverse complement strand
GGCACCTGCACCTGCGCGACGGCGACATGCTGAAGGGCGTCCTGCCCGAGAGCGCGCGCCATTTCGCCCGCGCCATCGTCATGCCGAACCTCGTGCCCCCCGTGGTGACCGCGAGGGACGCGGCCGCCTACCGCGACCGCATCATGGAAGCGCTGCCCGCCGAGATGCACTTCGAGCCGCTGATGACGCTCTACCTCACCGAGGCGACGGATCCCGCGGACGTGGCCGCGGCACATGCCGACGGCATCGTCACGGCGGTCAAGCTCTATCCCGCGGGCGCAACGACGAACTCCGCCTCGGGCGTGCGGGAGATGGGCCGCGTCATGCCGGTGCTGGAGAAGATGGCGGAGATCGGCCTGCCGCTCTGCATCCACGGCGAGGTCACGACGCCGGAGGTCGACATCTTCGACCGCGAGCAGGTCTTCCTCGACACGGTGCTCGACCCCCTCCGCCGCGACCTGCCGGAACTGAAGGTCACGCTCGAGCACATCACCACCTCTCACGGCATCGACTACGTCACGGAGGCGCAGGGCGACGTCGCCGGCACGATCACCACGCATCACCTGATGATCAACCGCAACCACATGCTCGTGGGCGGCATCCGGCCGCACTACTACTGCCTGCCCGTCGCCAAGCGTTCCACGCACCAGCAGGCGCTCCGCCGGGCCGCCACGTCGGGCAATCCACGTTTCTTCCTCGGCACCGACAGCGCACCGCACACGGACGGGAACAAGGAGACGGCCTGCGGCTGCGCCGGCGTGTTCTCGGCCACCAACACGCTCTCCTGCCTCGCCCATGTCTTCGAGGAGGACGGCGCGCTCGACCGGCTGGAGGGCTTCGCGTCGCTTCACGGTCCCGCGCGCTATGGCCTGCCGGTCAACGCGCAGACCGTCACGCTCGAGAAGCGCGCCAAGCCCTGCACCTACCCGGCGAAGATCGGCACCGGTGCGGGTCCGGTCACGCTGTTCGATCCCGGCCACCCGCTGCACTGGCACGTGGTGCCGTGACGACGGGCGCGCCAGACCGAGAATTGGCGGGAATGTTCGCAGGCTGCGGAATTCCGCACGACAGTCCGATCCGACGGAGAACCGTGACATGATCCCCAGCTCCCATCCCGACGACGCCACCATGACCCGCATGACGGCGCGCATGCTGCTCGACATCGGCGCGGTCCATTTCGACGCGGAGACGCTCTTCACCCATGCCTCGGGCAAGCAGGCGCCGACCTATATCGACTGCCGCAAGCTCATATCCTATCCGCGGGTGCGCTCGACGGTCATGGATTTCCTGACATGCAAGGTGATGCGCGACGCAGGCCTCGAGGCCTTCGACAACATCGCCGGCGGAGAGACCGCGGGCATCCCCTTCGCCGCCTTCGTGGCCGAGCGGATGGCGCTGCCCATGTCCTACGTCCGCAAGCAGCCCAAGGGCTATGGCCGCACCGCCCAGATCGAGGGCGAGATGGCCGAGGGCGACCGCGTGCTGCTCGTCGAGGATCTCACGACCGACGGCGGCTCGAAGCTGAAGTTCGTCGAGGCGATCCGGGCGGCGGGCGCCACCTGCGCGCATACCGCGGTCGTCTTCTACTACGGCGTGATGCCCGGCACCGAGGCGCGGCTGGCCCAACACGGCCTCCGTCTGCACCACCTCGCCACCTGGGCCGACGTCATCGCCGAGGCGCGGCGCGGAGGCGATTTCGACGAGACGACCCTGCGCGAGGTGGAGCGATTCCTCGCCGATCCCGACGGCTGGCGGGCGGCGCGCGGCCTGTCCTGAAAACCGCCCGCGCAATGCCGCTTGGACGTGGCGAATCCGACACAAACCCGTTACACTTTCCCCAGATGCAGGGCAATCACGGCAAGGGCACACCAGATCTGCCCTCCGAAACCGCTCACAGGATACCCACAGGCCAGGGCGATTGACGACGCTGCATCGCCTGGGGCTATACCGACCGGCACCACCTCCCGGGGACGGAACGACGGAGGGGCCAAGCGCGAGGGAAGGCACATGAACGAGCACGCGCCCGTGCCGGCGGGCGAGGCGTCCGGAGAGGCCGGCACGCCGGCCCTGCCGCATAACATCGAGGCCGAGCAGCAGCTACTGGGGGCGATCCTGTCGGCCAACGACGTGCTCGACCGCGTCGAGGACCTGGTGAAACCCGACCATTTCTTCGACCCGGTCCACCGCGAGATCTTCCAGCTCGCGGCCGCCCGGATCGCCAAGGGACTGGCCACCGACGCAACGACGCTCAAGAACTTCGCCGCCGACGTGGCCGGGCTGAAGGATCTCGGCGGCGCGGAATACCTCTTGCGTCTCCAGCTCTCGGCGATCGCGACCTCGGCCGCGCGCGACTACGCCCAGCTCATCCACGACCTCGCCGTGCGCCGCGCGCTGATCGACCTCGGCGCCTCGATCTCCGACCGGGCGCGGGCGATGCGCGAGGACATCGCGCCCGACGAACAGATCGTCGCGGCCGAGCAGGACCTCTTCAAGCTTGCCTCCACAGGCACCACGAACCGCGGGTTCCGCTCGTTCCTGTCGGCGCTCCACGAGGCGGTGCAGACCGCGAACGCGGCGCACAACCGTCGGGGCAAGCTTGCGGGGCTCTCGACGGGGCTGACCGACATGGACCGGATGCTTGGCGGCCTGCACAAGTCCGACCTGCTGATCCTTGCCGGGCGGCCCTCGATGGGCAAGACGTCGCTGGCCACCAACGTCGCCTTCAACGTGGCCCGGGCCTGGAAGGAGGGGCGGCGCGAGGACGGCACGACGGGCACCGTGGATGGGGGTGTCGTCGGCTTCTTCAGCCTCGAGATGTCCTCGGCCCAGCTTGCCCAGCGGATCCTGTCCGAGGCGGCCGAGATACCGTCCGAGCTCATCCGCAAGGGCGACCTTACGGAAGAGGAGTTCCACCGCTACCTCCGCGCGGCCGGGGAGCTCGAGCACTGCCCGCTCTACATCGACGACACGCCCGCCCTGCCGATCAGCCAGCTGGCCGCCCGCGCGCGCCGCCTCAAGCGCTCGCCCAAGGGCCTCGACCTGCTGATCGTGGACTACCTGCAGCTGGTCCGGCCCGCGACCGCCAAGGACAGCCGCGTCAACGAGGTGTCGGAGATCACGCAAGGCCTCAAGGCCGTCGCGAAGGAACTCGACATCCCCGTGATCGC
>CAZUVG010000412.1:0-3176 GCA_964623765.1 uncultured Roseicyclus sp. | reverse complement strand
TTTCCCCCGAAGGGCGTATACGGTATTAAACCCAGTTTCCCGGGACTATTCCGTAGAGAAGGGCACGTTCCCACGCGTTACTCACCCGTCCGCCGCTAAGCCCGAAGGCTTCGCTCGACTTGCATGTGTTAGGCCTGCCGCCAGCGTTCGTTCTGAGCCAGGATCAAACTCTCAAGTTGAAACGCCGCTCACGCGACGTTCTTGACGTTCGAACCTCTGCACATCTCCCTGCCCGGCTAGGACAGGGAAGTCTCTGTTTGCAGATCTTCCAGGAAGGAAGGATCCGACAAACAGTGAAGCTGACACTCTCATCATCGCCCCGAGGGGCTAGAGAGCCGATATGCACGGTCGATCCGTCGAACGAACCAAACCGCCCGCATATCTCTTCAGTTACCATCGATGTCAAAGAGCGAGAGACAAAATCGAACCGACTGCGCTACTTTCGTTTGAGCGCGGCCCGCCTCATCTGTCTCTGTTTTTGTTCCGCTTCCCGCGCCGCCGCGTCTGTGCCGCGGCCCGTTGGCGTTCCCGTTGGCGCCTCAGCGCCGCCGGTGAGGGGCTATCTACGGATTGGTGCCGGGGGCCGCAAGAGCTTTTTTGCAGAAAGGCCGGATTTTTTGCGATGCCGCCGGAAACTCAAGCATTTTCATGGCATTAAGACGTGGGAAAAGTTGACCCTTCGGTCCATTTCGATGGCTCTCGAGCGGCCGGGAGTCGACTCGCCAGCCCCTCGATTCCGCGTTCTTGTATTTCTGCACAGCCTTATCCCCAGATCTGGGGCCAAGGATCCGGAATCTACCCCGATCAGCCCCGATACTGACGACTCGCAGGGCGGAATCGGAGCGCGATCAGCCCCAGGATCACCCCCATGTAGACGAGCGGCTCGATCTGGAAGCCTTTCGCGAGCCACACGTAATGCAGCGCGCCGAGGATCGCGGCGGGATAGACCAGCCTGTGCAGCCTTCGCCACGCGGCACCGCCCATCCGGCGCACCGACCAGTCGTTCGAGCTCAGCGCCAGCGGCAACAGAAGGAGGAATCCGGCCATGCCGATGGTGACGTAGGGCCGCTCGACGATATCCTCCCACGCGCGATCCAGCGCCTGTATGTCAAGCACCGCCCAGACCAGCACGTGCGCGAGCAGGAAGAAGAAAGCCGTGACCCCGATCGCACGGCGGAACGGCATGAGGTTCAGCCCGACGTGGCGGCGCAGTGGCGTGACCGCGAGGCCCGCGACCAGAAGGTTGATCGCCACCTCGCCGTAGCGATGCTCCAGCTCGGTGATCGGCTCCGGTCCGAGGCCGCCCGTCAGGCCCAGCCAGAACAGCCACGCGGCCCACCCCGTCCCTGCGATGTAGAGCGTCCAAGGGGGCACGCGCCGCATGCCACCGTTCAGAGCGTGCAGGATCTCTGGGCGCGCCGGAATCCGGTCTGACAGCGCCATCAGTGGAACTCGATCAGGTCCATACCTTCGTAGAGATGCGCGACCTCTTCTTCGTAGCCGTTGAACATCAGGGTCTCGATGTTCCGCGCGAACAGGCCCCCGCCCACGCGGCGCTCGTGTTCCTGGCTCCAGCGCGGATGGGCGCGGTTCGGGTTCACGTTGGAATAGAAGCCGTATTCCTGCGGCGCGTAGGTGTTCCACGCGGTCTGCGGCTCCTCCGCCACGAGGCTGATGCGCACGATCGACTTGATCGACTTGTAGCCATACTTCCACGGCACCACGAGACGGATGGGTGCGCCGTTCTGGTTCGGCATCGGCTCCCCGTAGAGGCCGGTCGCGAGAATCGTCAGCGGGTGCATCGCCTCGTCGAGCCTCAGCCCCTCGCGATAGGGCCAGTCGATGATCGGCGTGCGGACGCCCGGCATTTCCTCGGGGCGCAGCGCCGTCTCGAAGGCGACGTAGCGCGCGCCATCCTGCACGCCCACGCGATTGAGCAGGTCGGCCAGCTCGAAACCGTTCCACGGGATGACCATCGACCACCGCTCGACGCAGCGCAGGCGGTAGATCCGCTCCTCGACGGTCTGGCCCTCGAGGATCTCGGCCAGCGAGTAGGTGCCGGGGTTGTCCACGAGTCCGTCGATCTCGATGCTCCACGGTTCGGTCGTCAGCCGGTGCGCGTGTTCGGCCGGGTCGCCCTTGCCCGTGCCGAACTCGTAGAAGTTGTTGTAGGTCGTGATCTCTTCCCAGGTGTTCGGGGTGAGATCCCACGCGCCTTCTCCCCCTTCCTGACCGCGCGCGCGCGCGCCCGCGAGGGAGGTGCCGAGGAACGCGCCGCCGCCGGCCATGATCTCGCGGCGGTTGAGGTAGACCCCCTTCGGGGTCACGTCGTCCCAGGTCAGGTCTGACTTGTAGCGATTGGCCATGTCGATGCTCCCGTGGCTTGCGTTGCCGTAAATGTGCGCGGAAATCCCTTTTCGCCCACCCCTCGCCGAACAATCTCACGCAAGTGTTTGCAGCATGTGTTGCGCGGCGCACCTTGTGGCACGGCCATGGCAGGCCGTCCTGCCCGTGCCGCGGTTCTTTCCGATGGCGCGTATCGGCCCGCGCGATCACGCTCCCTCAACTCCCTTCACGTGCCTTTGACTGGAATTCCCCGGCGATCGCGGCTTAGGCCGCAAGGCTCCTCCGTCAAGGTCGCGCGCGGCTTTCCGCTTGCCTTGAAAGCACTTGGCCCGTCGACATTTCGCCGCATGACGGAGCGCGATCAACGCTCCGCGCAGTGCAACGAAGGAGACGACCGAATGCGCAAGACCCTGATGACACTCGCGGCCACCACCGCCCTCGCCGCGCCCGCCTTCGCCGACAACCACGGCGGAATGACCATCGTCGAAACCGCCGTCGAGGCAGGCAATTTCGAGACGCTCGTCGCCGCCGTCGAGGCCGCTGGCCTCGTCGAGACGCTGTCGAGCGAAGGTCCGTTCACCGTCTTCGCGCCCACCGACGAAGCATTCGCGGCGCTGCCCGAGGGCACCGTCGAGGGCCTGCTCGCCGACACCGAGGCGCTGGCCGCCGTCCTGACCTACCACGTCGTTGAGGGCGCGGTCATGTCGGGTGATCTGTCCGACGGCATGACCGCCACCACGGTCAACGGTGCCGACGTCACGATCTCGATCATGGATGGCACCGTCATGGTCAACGATGCGACCGTCACCGCGGCCGACATCGAGGCCTCG
>CAZUVG010000411.1:0-3191 GCA_964623765.1 uncultured Roseicyclus sp. | reverse complement strand
GGTAGAGCGCTTCGTTTACACCGAAGATGTCGGGGGTTCGAATCCCTCACCACCCACCAGCGCAGCGACCGTCTTCCCGCATGCGGATCAGTCCGGCGGCATCAGGACCGTGTCGATGGCGTGGATGACGCCGTTCGATGCCTCGATGTCGGCCGTGACGACGTTGGCGTCGCCGACCGTGACGCCCTCTCCGACACCGATGGTCACTGCGCCGCCCTCGACGGTCTCGACCGACATGCCGTCCTCAAGGTCGCCGGAGAGGACGGCGCGCGGCACGACGTGGTAGGTCAGGATCTCCACCAGCGCCTCGCGGTTCTCGGGTGCGGTCAGCGTATCCAGTGTTCCCTTCGTCAGCGCCAGAAAGGCGTCGTTCGTCGGCGCGAACACGGTGAAGGGGCCATCGCCCTGCAGCGTCTCCACGAGGTCGGCCGCGGCGACGAGCTCGACGAGCGTGGAGAACTCCTCGGCCGCCATCGCCGTCTCAACGATATCGGCATCCTGGGCGGTGGCGGGTAGCGCGAGCGCGGCCATGCTCGTGGCCGTCAGCAGAAGTCTTCTCATCTCGGGACCTCGATGGTTGGTGAAACAAGGGGGGTCGCATCCAGTTTCGGCGAGTTTGCGGTTCCGGTCCAGTTCTTCTTCCGCAACCGCCGGCGCGGTCGGTTCCGGCGGAAACGCTCGTCTGGATGTGGGCTCATGCCGAGGTGCCACTTCTTGCCGTGGCGGTCCGACCTCGAACATCGATTTGTCATTGCCGACGGATTGGCCCGGCGCGGCAGGTCGCCTTTCTGCCAAGGAGCCGACGGGTCGCGAAGTCAGGTGGCGACGCCGACGGCGGCCTGCGCCCTCGTGCCGAAGCACCACGCGTTGCCCTTCTTCATGGAAGACGTCTCCGGGTCGCGCGCATGCTTGTGAAGCAAGGCATCGCTCCGTCGTGGCAATTTGAGCATGGTTCGGGCCGAAAGCCATGATGCAACCTTCTCGGCCGCGGGCGCGTTTGTCGGGCAGCGAATGTTCCGCGGAAAAGGAAGCATCATGACCCCGGTTGATCCCCAGGCTGCCCGTCCGACCGACGCTGCCGTTCGGCGTGTCTCCTGGGGCGCCATCTTCGTCGGTACCGTCGTGGCGTTGGCACTCATGGTCTTCTTCGCCACGCTGGGGATCGCCATCGGTGCGGCCGCCGTCGATCCGCTCCATGATGACGATCCGCTATCCGGCCTGGGCGTGGGATCGGGTCTCTACATGATTGCGACGCAGTTGATCTCGCTGGCCGTTGGCGGATATGCCGCCGCCAAGCTCGCGGGTGTTCCGCGCATGCCGTCCTCGCTCCTGCATGGCGTGGCGGTATGGGCGCTTTCGACCCTGCTTCTGGCCTGGGCCGCCATTGCGGGCGGCGGTGCAATCTTCGGCGCAGCCGCCACCATGATCGACAACACGGCACGCGCCACGGTGAACGCGGCCGCGGCCGAGGCGCCCGAAGACTTCTCGTTCCCCGACATAAGCGAGATGGCGTCGGAGATCTCCGTCGAGGATCTTCCGCCGGAAATCCAGTCGACGCTGGAGGAGAACGGGATCACGATGGATCAATTGCGCCGTGAAACCCGGCAGGCGTTCCGCGATGTCGTGAGCCAGCAGGAACGGGACCGCGCCGTGAACATTCTCTGGAACGCTCTCGCCGATGCGCTGCGGTCGCCTGGCGACATGGGCGAAGAGGTGAACGACGCGATGGACTCCTTCGTCGGCGGCCCGGACGCGGTGTTTTCCGAGGAGGACAGACAGGAAGCTCTCCAGGCTCTGCAACAGCGCCTGGGGCTGTCGGAAGCAGAAGTCGAGCAGATCGTGGAGGCGGTGGAGACGCGGTTCGAAGGCGCGGCAGACCAGATGCAGCAGACACTCGACGAGATCCAGCAACAGGCTCTGGAGGCTGCGCAGACCGCATCCTCGGTCCTGTCGACGACGGCCTGGTACCTGACGCTGGCCTCACTTCTCGGTTTCGCCGCGGCCGTCGGCGGTGCCTTTGCGGGCAAGCCGGACGGGTTCCTGGGCGACAGGCTGGACGAGCGCTTCTAGGCTTCCGCGATGCACGGCGGCAACTATTTTTTGGACCCGGCGTGCCATGGATCGCCGGATGACGGTCGGCCGGTCTGGACACTCGCGGAACCGGGAGTCCATTCACCCGCCGGTCGCGAACGCGAAGGAACGCGACGAAGAAGCGGGCGCGTCTCTCGATCTCGTGGAGGAAAATCTCCGGTCCCTGGGAGAAAGCCTTGCGGAGAAGGAGCAGTTCATCCCGGGGGGTCACGGCGACTTCGGCATGCACGTTTTCTAGAGACTGCCGCCGATTGGCCCCGCGTGCCAGTTCCTGTTCGACGGCTGCACGCCGGCGGCCGTCGCGGGTGTCGAGTTGCGCAGCCGCGCGGTGGTCCGGTTCGTTGGCGCGCATCCTCATTCGCCGATGGCATGGTTGCAGCCGACGACGCTCCGCGATGCATCGCTTCTGAAGGCGTCATTTCTGGCGCGGTCCGCGGAAGCGGCAGCGATTGTCGCGGGGGGCGGGGCTTCAGTTTTGTGCCTTGGGAACTCGTCTTTCCGCGTTCGGCTAACCGGACGCTAACCGATTCGCGCGAATATCGCCCTTGCAGACAGAATGTCGGAGATCGGGGTGAACAGGACGAGACGCGTTGTTGTGGTGGTGGACCCCCGGTTTCCCGGCGGCACGTCGTCGGCGGTTGCGCGGGAACTCGACTGCGTGGCCGGTGCCGCCCGGGTGGAGGTGGCGGCGATCCGGTCGGGCATGTTTCGTGACCGCGACGTCGCGCCCACGCTCGCACGCACGATCGACCGCCTCGGCCTGCCGATGACATGGGACCCGCCGGCGGTCTCGGCCGACCTTGTCGTGCTGCACAACCCCGCCTTCCTGAAGTTCGACGCGTCTCTGGCAACCCGGATCGTGGCGCGCCACCTCGTCGTGGTCGCGCACGAGAACTTTCTGCGGCCGGGCGGGCACATGGCCTTCGATGTCGAGGGATGCCTGCAGAAGATCGACGAGGCGTCGGTCGCCCTGCGCAAGAGCATCGCGCCGGTCTCCGCCCACAATCGCGGAACCGTCGAGGCCTGGCTGGGAACGCGCGGCCGACCGGCCGGATGGGACGTGCTCGAGCGAGACTGGTTCAACATCTGCGACTTCGCGC
>CAZUVG010000410.1:0-3200 GCA_964623765.1 uncultured Roseicyclus sp. | reverse complement strand
TATGCCCGTCATGGCCGCAGGCATGCATCGCGCCAAGGGTCTTGGACGCGTAGGGCAGCCCCGTCTCCTCCGTCATCGGCAGCGCGTCCATGTCGGCGCGCAGGCCGATGGTGCGGCCCGACCTGTCGGTCTTGCCCTTGATGATCCCCACGACACCGGTGCGCCCGAGGCCAGTCACCACCTCGTCGCAGCCGAACTCCTTCAGCTTCTCCGCGACGATGCCCGAGGTGCGGTGCGTCTCGAACAGGATTTCGGGGTTCTCGTGCAAATCGCGCCGCCACTCGGTGATCTCGGGCAGCAGTTCTGCGAAACGGTTCTTCACGGGCATGGGGCGTCTCCTGTTGGTCTTACCGGCTCGCCAGTCGTCGCTCGACGATCTCGGCGAAGAAGCTGCATCCGTAGGGGATGGCCTCGTCGTTGAAATTGTACTTGGGGTGATGGCACATCGCACTGTCCCCGTTTCCGAGGAACAGGTAGGCGCCCGGACGCTTCTCCAGCATGTAGGAGAAATCCTCGGACGGCATGATCGGATCGGCGTCATCCGCGACCGAGTTGGCCACGGCACGGGCGGCCTCCACGGCGTAGTCCACCGACTGCGCGTCGTTCACGGTGATGGGGTAACCGGGCATCCAGTGAAGATCGGCCTTGGCACCGAAGGCGCTGGCCGTGTCCTCCACCACGCGGCGGATGCGGCCCTCCATCAGCGCGCGGTCGTCGGGATTCAGGCAGCGCACCGTGCCCTGCATCCGGGCGGTATGGGCGATGATGTTCGACGCCTTCGAGTCGGTGTTGAACGTGCCGACCGTCAGGACGACGCTGTTCAGCGGGTTCACGCTGCGCGAGACGATGGAATGCAGCGTTACCACGATCTGCGAGGCGACGAGCGTGGTGTCCACCGCGCGGTGCGGCTCGGCCGCATGGCCGCCGAGGCCGGTGACAGTGATCTCGAACTCGTCGGTCGAGGCCTGTAGGGGCCCGGGGCGCGTGACGATGGTGCCCACCGGCACGCCCGGTGCGTTGTGCATCCCGTAGACCTCGTCGATGCCGAACCGCTCGATCAGACCGTCGTCGATCATCGCCTTGGCCCCTGCCCCACCCTCCTCGGCGGGCTGGAAGATCAGGACCACGGTCCCGTCGAAGTTGCGCGTCTCGGCGAGATACTTGGCCGCGCCCAGCAGCATCGAGGTGTGCCCGTCATGGCCGCAGGCATGCATCGCGCCGGGGGTTTCGGACGCGTAGGGCAGCCCCGTCTCCTCGTGTATAGGCAGCGCGTCCATGTCGGCCCGCAGGCCGATGGTCCGGCCGCCCTGCCCCTTGCCCCGGATGACGCCGACGACGCCGGTCCGCCCGACCCCCTCCACGATCTCGTCGGCGCCGAAATCCCTGAGCTTGCCCGCGACGAACGCGGCCGTCTCGTGTACCTCGTACATGATCTCGGGATGGCGGTGCAGATGCTGCCGCCACTCCGCGATCTCGGGCAGCATCTCGGCGAAGCGGTTGCGGATGGGCATGGACGTTCTTCCTCAGGCGGCGGGCATCCGGCGCTCCACCAGTTCGGCGAAGAAGGAGCAGCCGTAGGGGATCGCCTCGTCGTTGAAGTCGTATTCGGGGTGGTGGACGCCGGCCGTATCGCCGTTGCCCACGTTGATGAAGGCGCCGGGGCGGACGTTCAGCATGTAGGCGAAATCCTCGCCGCCCATGCGCGGCGGGCGGCCGTAATGCACCTTGTCGGAGCCCGCGACGGCGCGAGCGATCTCGGCGGCCATCTCGGCGTTCTTCTCGTGGTTCACCACGACCGGATAGCCGCGGTGGTAGTCCAGGTGCGCCTCGCAGCCATAGGCCTCGGCGGTGGAATGTATCAGCCGCGTCACCCGCTCCTCCGCGAGATTGCGCACGGCCTCGTCGAGGGTGCGGACGGTGCCGCGGATCAGCACCTCGGGCGGGATGACGTTGAACGCCTCCGACGCGGTGCGCAGCGTGCAGACGGAGACGACGATCTCCTTGATCGGGTCGACGTTGCGGCTCGCCACGGTCTGGAGCGCCATCACCACGTTGCAGGCGGCAGGCGTGGGGTCGACGCACATGTGCGGACGCGCGGCATGGCCGCCCTTGCCCTTGATGCGCACCTCGAATTCGTCCGCCGCGGCCATGATGGGCCCGGGCGACACGCCGAACTCGCCCACCGGCAGGCCCGGCTCGTTGTGCATGCCGTAGACCTCGTCGATGCCGAAGCGCTCCATCATGCCGTCGCGCACCATAAGGTCGCCGCCGCCGCCGCCCTCCTCGGCAGGCTGGAAGATGAGCGCCACGGTGCCGTCGAAGTTCCGCGTCTCGGCGAGGTATTTAGCGGCACCCAGCAGCATCGCGGTATGCCCGTCATGGCCGCAGCCGTGCATCCTGCCGGGCGTCTGGCTGGCATGGGGCAGCCCCGTCTCCTCGGTCATGGGCAACGCGTCCATGTCGGCGCGCAGGCCCACGCAGTAGCCGCGCGTGTCGGACTTGCCGCGGATCAGCGCGACGATGCCCGACCGACCGATCCCGCCGTGGATCTCGTCGACGCAGAACTCCTTCAGCTTCGCCTCGACGAGCGCCGTGGTCCTGGGCAGGTCGAACAGGATTTCGGGGTTCATGTGGATCTCGCGCCGCCATTCCGCGATTTCGGGCATCAGTTCGGCGAGGCGGTTCTTGATCGGCATGAAGATCTCCGGTAGTTGTGTCGACCGACACAGTGATCCAGCCCGAGGGCGGCTGCAAGGGGCGCACGTCTGGTTGACGATCACCCGGCGAGTTGGTCCACCAGGTCGGCCATGAACTGCTCGCCGCGGCGCAGTTCCTCGACCGCGAGCCATTCGTCGGGCTGGTGGGCCTGCGCGATGTTGCCCGGCCCGCAGACGACGGCGGAAATGCCCGCGGCCTGGAACTGGCCCGCCTCGGTGCCGTAGCTCACCACCTTGCTGCCGTTCTCGCCGGTCAGGCGGCGGACCATCGCCTCGGCCGCCCCGTCCGCCTCGGCGGCGAGGCCCGGGACATCCCATTTCGGATGCGCCTCGATCCACGCTTCGGGACGGACGGCCTTCATGCCCGCCTCGATCCGCTCGATCTCGGCCCCGATCCGCTCGGCCCATTCGGCGTTCGATTCCTCGGGGATGCAGCGCGCAGACAGGACGAAGGTGCAGTCCTTCGCGGTGATGTTGTGCGCC
>CAZUVG010000409.1:0-3205 GCA_964623765.1 uncultured Roseicyclus sp. | reverse complement strand
GTCAGCACCGGCGCGAGGATCGACAGAACTGCCGGGATCACCGGCGTTGACGGCGCCACGCCCACCATCTGCCCGCCTTGCGGCTCGGCATACTGAAACTCCACCGGGCCGAACTTCTCCCGCACCACGCGCTCATCCGAGCGGATCGCCGCATTCAACGCCCCCGCGTTCTGCGCCTCGTAGTAGGCCGCCTCGTAGGTTGCCCGTTCCACCACGCCCGGCACCTCGTCGTCAGCCAACGCATTGCCGTAGCTGTCCACCGCGCCAACGCGCGGCCACTCGCGCTCCTGTCCCGCCACCGCCGGCTTGCCCGGAAAGCGCGAGACAGGCACGCCGGCCTTCGTCATGCGCCACCCAAGCCCGTCCACGAACGCCGACGCCACTTCAAGCTGCGCGTCGGTCAGCGTTCCGGTGTAGCCTCGAGCGGTCCAGTGCGCCTGCCCGTCCGTGGTGTTGCCGTAGGCCATGCCGTCACTTGCCCAGGAGAAGCAGATCGGAAGTCGTCGCGGCAAGCACGCTCGTGATCCCTGTCGGGATCGTCACGCCAGCCAGCCCGGCGAAAGTGCGCGTCTCGCCCGCGAGCGTCACCACAGAAACCGTGCCCTCGGTCAGCACGATGAAGGCCCGCGCGCCGTTGGCCACGCTCGGCTCGCTCAAGGACGCCAGTGTCGTGTCGCTCGACGGCGCCGACAACGGCACGCAATCGGAGGCCGCGCCCATCGGGCCATTCGGTGCGTTCTCGGCGGTGTAGGGGTTGGTGCTCACGGGTCAGCCCTCCTGCATCTCGCGCCATACGGCATCGCGCTCGGCAGCCGTGACGCGGGCCATGTCTTCGGGCAGCGCCGCATTGATCGCATGCACGTCGGGCTTGCCCGTCGTCGTGTAGGCATCTTCGCCCAGCGGAAGCCGGCCGATCACCGCCCGGATCACTGCCGCGCGCTGATCCGTATCAGCCGCCGGAGCGACGACGGTTTCCGCTTCGACAAGCCGGCCCTCGGCCAGCCATGCAGCGAACACGGCATCGCCGCGCACCGCCCCTGCTGGCGGCGCCTCGGCCACCCCGCCGGCCGGGAACGTCACGCCCCCGGCCGACAGGTCGCCCCGCGTCGTGTTGCGGAGCATCATGGCTCAGATCCCATCGCCGTAGCGCACGGCGTAGGGCAGGCGGATGTCGAGGCCGCCGAGCCGGAACACGCCGGGGATGGTGAATTGCAGTCCCTCGATCTGCACCGGCAGGAACCGATGCGGCATCGGGACGTGCATCTTGAGCACCTCCGGCGAGCGCCGATAGGCGATCATACGCGCCGTCGAGCCTGCGCCGATATCCGTCATGCCGCGCATGCCGACGATGCGAAGCTGCTGACCAGTCGTCGCCGTGTAGACGTTGGCTTGCCGCAAGAAGTCGAGGATCGACATGGCAGTGTCGGTCAAACGGGTGGACACGATGGTCTGAATCCGCTCTACCGGCAGGATCAGCGTATCCGCCATCTCCACGGTATTGGTCGCCGAGTGCATGCCGATAAGCAGCTTGTTGACGTCCCGCAGGATCAGATCGGGCGTCTTGGCCGACCAGAGCGCCGACGCTCCCGTGCCATCGGCCGGGATGCTTTCGGTGGGCACGCCTGGGTAGTCGAACAACCCGGACAGGCCCTTCTCGGCGTCGCCCTCGAAGGCAGTCGTGTAGATGAGCTGCTCCGACGCACGACGCGCGGCCGATGCCTTCTCGGCATCCAGCGACACGCCGTTGATCCGCGCGAAGTTGACCTCCTCGAAGCCGTAAGAGTAGCCGATACCGGCGGTGTGAACCGCCGTCTCGTGCTTCTCCATCGACAGCCCGACGACCGGCACGTCCTTGGCGTTGCCGCTCATCCAGCGAGCCTCGCCCGCCTGATCCATCGAGAAGTAGGTGACGGTCTTGGTCCACTCGTTCGCGGACGTGTCGACCGGGATCATCGACGCATAGTCGAGGTCGGGATACCGGAGGCGGTAAACCTCGCTCTCGATGTGCGACGCCTGCTGGACGGCGAAGCTGAAGTTGGCCTGCTGCGCGTCCGCGAAGCTCTGGTGCATGGTCATGGCAGCGCCCTCCTTACGACGCGCCGGCGGTCACACCGCCATCCAGATCGAACCGGATGCGGGCGAGTGCGCCGTTCGCCGCGCTGGTCTCCCAGCGGGCATCGTTGATGAGAATGGAGCCGTCAGTGCCGGCATCCGCGTTGGCGAAGGTGCTGCCAGAGACAGTGACCCACACGGGATCGCCGGCCGAAACGCCGCCGGCGTCGGTGACCGTCACCCACATGACGCCCTTGCGCATGACGAGCGCGCTTTCGTATTGGGCGTAGCTGTCTGCCTCGGTGTCGTTGGCCCGACAGGTGATGCCGACGATGGTCTCCGACGACGCCGCGACCGGGGCGATCTCCATATCCTCGGTGCCCTGGATCACGGGGACGCCAAAACCGAGGCCCGCCGAAGGCTCGACGGTGCGGGAGATGAGCACGTTCGGCTCGGTATCCGCGATCATGCCGTGAAAGGCGGCCGGGATGTTGTCGGTGTAGCTGGATTGCACGGCCATCACGCGGCCCCCTTCTGGCTGTCGCCCTTCCACGCATCGCGCAGGCTGGCGAGGTTGTCGGCATACGCCTTCTCGGCGTCGGCCAGCGGTTCGGACGGCTTGATGCCATCACCCAGCGCCGCGTCGCCGCCGCGCTTCTCGGCATCCCTCACGGCATAGGCGAAGGCGCCCTCGATTGCCGCGTCGGACATGGCCTTGGCCGCGTCCCCGAGATGCTTGGAGACCACGGCCCGGCGGATCGCCGCGTCGTCCATCTCCTCCATCTCCTTCTCGGAGTAGCCCGCCTTCTTCCCGGCATCGAGCACGGCGGCCCGCTTACGCGCGGCGTCGGCCAGAGCCTTGGGCGAGGTCGCGTCGTCGAGCGACTTCTTGATGGCGGCGATCTCGCCGTCTTTCGTCTCGACCTGCTTCTTGAGGTCCGCGATCTCGGCGTCCTTCGCGCCGATGGCGGTCTCGTGATCGGTGGTCGCCCGTGCGAGGGCGTCTTGCAGCTTCGTGATGGCTTGGGCGCCTGCATCGGTCGTCTCGACCGAAAGCCCATCCACCACGATCTTGCGCAGAGCGTCAGCCATAGCGGCTCCTTTCGTTCCTGCGTTGGTGGTAAGCGGGGCCGCGCCCCAGTGGTCCGCAACG
>CAZUVG010000408.1:0-3206 GCA_964623765.1 uncultured Roseicyclus sp. | reverse complement strand
CGGTCCACAGGACGCCGCTCGTCATCTTCCCGCCCTGGATCAACAAGTTCTACATCCTCGACCTGAAGGCGCAGAACAGCCTGATTCGCTGGATCGTCGAGCAGGGATTCACGCTTTTCGTCGTGAGCTGGAAAAATCCCGACGCGAGCTATGCCGACTGCGGCCTCGAGGACTACATCGAGGAGGGCTATCTCGAAGCGATCCGCGTGGCGCGCGAGATCACCGGGGAGAAGCAGGTGAACGTCGTGGGCTACTGCATCGCGGGGACCACCCTGGCGGCGACCCTGTCTCTCCTGAAGAAGCGCGGGGAGAAGCCGATCCGGTCGGCCACCTTCTTCACCACGCTGACCGACTTCACCGACCAGGGGGAGTTCACGGTGTTCCTGCAGGACGATTTCGTCGACGCGATCGAGCGGCAGGTGGAGGCCGAAGGCTTGCTTGACAGCCATTTCATGTCCAAGACCTTCTCGTTCTTGCGGGCGAAGGATCTCATCTACACACCCGCGGTACGCAGCTACATGATGGGCGAGGCGCCGCCGGCCTTCGATCTTCTGTTCTGGAACGGCGATTCGACCAACCTGCCGGGACGCATGGCTGTGCAGTATCTGCGCGGCCTCTGCCAGGACAACCAGCTGAGCGAGGGGCGCTTCGAGCTTTTCGGCGAGCAGCTGTCGGTGCGCGACGTGGAGCTTCCCGTCTTTGCCGTGGCCTGCGAGACCGACCACATCGCCGCGTGGAAGGACAGCTTCCGCGGGGTGACGCGGATGGGTTCGCGCGACAAGACCTTCGTCCTGTCGGAATCCGGGCATATCGCGGGTATCGTGAATCCGCCGTCGAAGAAGAAGTACGGCCACTACACCAATCCCGAGGTGAAGGGCGGGGCGGCGGACTGGCTGGAGGCGGCGGAGTTCCACGAGGGTTCGTGGTGGCCCCTCTGGGGCGGGTGGCTGGCGAGTCGGTCAGGCAAGCGTGTGCCGGCGCGCGTGCCCGGCGAGGCTGGCTATCCGGCACTCGCACCGGCGCCCGGAGCTTACGTGCTCGAAACGACAGACTCCTGATTTTTTTCGGACATTCTTCTCTTGCCGTAACGTCACGCTGCGCTGCAGCATTGTCTTGACTTTCTGCGCTGCAGCATCCATATTCCGTGCAATCGCAGCATGACCAGCACCCGGCACAGGAGAGACACCGATGGCCACGAAAACCCCCGACTACACCAAGATGATGACCGACATGATGGGCTCGTTCCCGATGGACATGTCGGCGATGAACGACGCTTTCAAATCTTCCGCCGCGATGGGCGAGAAGATGTCGAAGGTCGTCCTCGACGCCGCCGAGAAGTCGACCGAGATCTCGTCGAAGTGGACGAAGGACACCATCGTCAAGATGGGCGACATGACCTCCGTCAAGTCCGAGCCGACCGACTACACCAAGGCGATGACGGATTTCGCCTCGGCCCAGGCCGAGATGACCGCCGAGACCATGGCCGCCTTCGCCGAGGTGGCGAAGAAGGTCCAGATGGAAACGGTCGAGCTGATGATGGCCGCCGGCAAGGAAGCCACCGAAGAGGCGACCGCAGCCGTCAAGAAGGCAACCGCCGAGGTTACCTCGGTCGCCAAGAAGGCGGCCGCGAAGTAAGCGCGCCTCCGGCGCGACAGGGCTTCATGCCGGCGTCCTCCCCGCCGGCGTGGACAGGGAAGGGCGGGCCTGCGGGTCCGTCCTTTCGCCGTTCTCGCAAGTGCGAGAACGCGATTGCTTTTCCCGATCATGGGCGTAGGCTGTCCGATGCTGCGTCGCAGGAGAGGGAGGCGAGCATGGCCAAGGGCACTGGAACGGCATCCGAGCCGCTTCTCATCAAGCGCTACGCGAGCCGGCGACTCTACAACACCGAGACCTCCGACTACGTCACGTTGGAGGATATCGCGGGTTTCATCCGCGACGGCCGCGAAGTCAAAATCGTGGACCTCAAGTCCGGCGACGACCTGACGCGGCAATACCTCCTCCAGATCATCGCCGAGCACGAAAGCCGGGGCGAGAGCGTTCTGCCCATTGCCGTGCTCACCGATCTCGTCCGGAGCTATACCACGCAGGCGCAATCCGTCGTGCCCGATTTTCTCGCGATGAGCTTCGAGATGCTCAAGCAGGGGCAGTCGAAGATGGTGGAGAACATGACCGCCATGAACCCGATGGCCTCCATGCCCGGATTCGAGGCGATGCGCGCCCAGCAGGAGGCCTTCTTCAAGGCCATGACGGGCGGCGTGGGGCAGGGCTGGTCCGGCCCCTCTCCCGACGACGGTGCGGACGAGACGGGCACTTCGGCCGACGAGGAACTGGCCGACATCAAGAAGCAACTGGCAGAACTGCAGTCGAAGCTCAGCAGGATGTGAGGGGCTTCAGGTCCCGTAGGCCCGAGCTTCCTCCGCCAGCACATCCTGTGCCGCGGCAAGAAGCGCATCGGCGACGAAGTCGAGATCGGGCTTCTTCAGCCGAGCGGGCAGGCGCACATCGCAGGCGCGCATGAGCATCGCGCGGGTCCGGGGCAGGTCGGGCGTCTCGCCGGGGATGAACTTCCAGTTCCAGAAGGCGCGCGCGTTGTCCGTGGACAGGCCGAAGACCTGCACCTTCACGCCGCGGCGCTCGGCGGCGGCCGCGAAGGCGCGGGCGTCCTCGTCCGTCGGGCAGTCGACGAGGTTGAACTGGATCGAGTCGGGCGCCCGCTCCTCCGGCGGAAGGGCATTGGGCACCGACAGCCAGGGCGAGCCGTTCAGGCGATGCGCCACGTAGTCGTGGTTCGCGCGCCCGTCCCGCACCCGCCGCGCCACCTCGGGCAGTTGCGGCCGGATGATCGCGGCCGACAGGTTCTGCAGCCGCATGTTGTAGAGCGGCAGCATGTTCTGCCACCGCGCGAATGCCTCGGCCAGTTCGGGGTCGTTCTGGCCATCCGGCCCCTTGTGCTTCTTCCAGTTGTGCTCGTAGGCGCCGGACATGATCACGGCACGCGCCACAAGATCGGCGTCGTCGGTAATCAGTATCCCGCCTTCGCCCGCGTTCACGAGCTTGTAGGACTGGAATGAAAAGCAGCCGATCGCCCCGATCGACCCGATCTTCCTGCCGTGCCAGAGCGTGCCGAGCGAGTGGGCCGCGTCCTCCACCACCGGGATGCCGCGGGCGTCGCAGAGCGCCATGATCGCGTCCATGTCCGAGGTGTG
>CAZUVG010000407.1:0-3212 GCA_964623765.1 uncultured Roseicyclus sp. | reverse complement strand
GTATCGACCTTTGCCCCCAGCCCGCTCGACGACTACGTCGTCATCGACACGCAGTTCGGCTACGAGGTGGCCGATGGGGTCGAAGCCTATTTGCGCGTGGAAAACCTTTTCGACGAGGAATACCAGACGTCGCCCGGCTACGGCACGTCGGACCGCGCATTCTATGTGGGGCTCCGTGCGTCCTTCTAGGCTCGCATACCTGGCGCTCGCCGCCGTCCTCGCCGGGACGGCGGCGCTGGCCGACGATCCGCCGCGACGCGTCGTCTCCATGAACCTCTGCACCGACCAGCTCTCGATGATGCTGGCCGCGGAGGGACAGCTCGTCTCGGTCAGCGCCATCGCGCGCGATCCTCTCTCATCGGTCATGCACGAGGCGGCAGGGGACTATCCCGTGAATCACGGTGGCGCGGAGGAGATCTATCTCCTGCAGCCCGACCTCGTGCTCGCCGGTGCCTGGTCCGATCCCGCCACCGTCTCCATGCTGCGCAGGCTCGGGATCGAGGTTGTGCAGATCGACATCGCGACCCGTCTGGGGGACATCGCCGAACGCGTCGCCGAGGTCGGCGCGCTGCTCGGCCGCGAGGCAGAGGCTCAGTCTCTGATTCGCCGGTTCGAGACGGATCTTGCCGCACTTGCCGGTCCGCCCGGCGGGCCGCGGGCTGCCTTCTACTATCCCAACGGCTACACGCTCGGGACGGGATCGCTCAGCCATGACATCCTCGGCCACGCGGGCTTCACCCACATTGTCGAGGAGCTGGGGCGCGATGCCTCCGGCCGGGTGGCGCTGGAACTGCTCGTCGTCGCCGCGCCAGACCTCGTCATCGGCTCCACCCCCTATCCCGGCGCCTCCCGCTCGGAGGAGATCCTGCGCCACCCCGCGCTGCGCACGCTGCTATCGGCCAGCGAAGGCATGACGAGCGGGCCGGAATGGGTCTGCGGCACACCGCACGTCACTGGGGCGCTCGCCACGCTCGCCGCCCGACGGGCGGAGATCGCGCGGTGAGCTTCCGCCTGCTCCTCTCCCTGCTCGGCGCCCTCGTGGCGGCGCTGTTCCTGCTCTCGCTGCTGACCGGTCCGGCCGGGTTCGGTCCGGGCGAGAGCCTCGGCGCGCTCCTGACCGGGCGGGGAGAGGCCGTGGCCCTCGTCATGCGCGAGGTCCGTCTGCCGCGCGCCCTGCTCGCCGTCATGGTCGGCGCGTCGCTGGGCCTTTCCGGCGCGGCATTGCAGGGCTACCTGCGCAACCCGCTGGCCGAGCCGGGGCTGATCGGCGTTTCGGGTTCCGCCGCGCTGGGGGCCGTGATCGCGCTCCAGACAGGCTTCGCCGCGGGCTTCGCGCTGGCCCTGCCTCTGGCCGCCCTGGCCGGAGCGCTCGTCGCCGTCCTCCTGATCCTGGCGCTCGCCGGACCAAGGGGCGGGTCGTTGACGCTGATCCTTGCGGGCATCGCGATCTCGGCTCTGGCGGGGGCGTTGACCTCGCTGGTGCTCAACCTCTCGCCCAACCCGTTCGCCGTGTCCGAGACGGTTTTCTGGATGCTGGGATCGCTCGCCGACCGGTCCTTCACCCATGTCTGGATCGCACTGCCATTCATGGCGGCGGGATGGGCGCTCCTGTCCCTGACGGGACGCGGTCTCGATGCGCTGACGCTTGGCGAGGACGCGGCGGCAGCTCTGGGTGTCGGGCTTACGCGGCTCCGGCTGATGCTGGTGCTGGGGACGGCCTCGGCCGTGGGCGCGGCGACGGCGGTGGCCGGTGCAATCGGCTTCGTGGGCCTCGTCGTGCCCCACCTGCTGCGGCCACTTGTCGGCGCACGGCCCGGGCGGCTGCTGCCGGCCTCGGCGCTCGGGGGCGCGGCCCTGGTGCTCGCGGCCGACATCGCCGTCCGCCTCGTCGTGCCCGACCGCGACCTGAAACTCGGCGTGCTCATGGCCATCGTCGGTGCGCCGCTGTTCCTGCACCTGATCTACCGGACGCGGAGGCAGATGGCATGAACCTCCTGTCGCTGAGGGAACTCACGGTCATGCGCGGCCAGTGCCCCGTTGTCGACGACGCGACGCTCGACATAGGCGTGGG
Organism: uncultured Roseicyclus sp.; assembly: GCA_964623765.1. Classification (GTDB taxonomy): domain Bacteria; phylum Pseudomonadota; class Alphaproteobacteria; order Rhodobacterales; family Rhodobacteraceae; genus Roseibacterium. The sequence continues at coordinate 1,141 of CAZUVG010000407.1, read as the reverse complement.
CGAACTGGTGGGCCTCATCGGGCCGAACGGTGCGGGCAAGACCACGCTCTTCCGCGGGGCGCTCGGACTGCTTCCTGCGCGCGGGACAAGCTCGCTCGCCCGACTCGGCATGGCGGAAAGGGCCCGTCGCGTCGCCTGGCTGCCGCAATCGCGCGAGATCGCTTGGCCGGTGGCGGTACGCACGCTCGTCATGCTGGGGCGCGTCCCCCATCTCTCGGGGGGGCAGCGGCCGCGCGAGGCCGACGAGGTCGCCGTGGAGGCGGCGCTGGCGTCGATGGACCTCGCGGGCTTCGCCGACCGACCCGCGACCGAGCTTTCCGGCGGCGAGCAGGCCCGGGTCCTGGTCGCCCGGGCGCTGGCGCAGGAGACCGACCTCATACTCGCCGACGAGCCCACGGCCGGGCTCGACCCCGGCCACCAGATCGCCACGCTCAGCCGTTTCGCCGATCTCGCGCGGGGCGGGAAATCGGTGATGGTCTCGCTCCACGATCTCGGCCTCGCGGCGCGGCACTGCACGCGCCTGGTCCTGATGCACCGCGGCCGGATCGAGGCCGACGGCCCGCCCGACGCGGTCCTGTCCGAAGTGCGGCTGCGCGAGGTGTTCGGCATCCGGGCGCACCTGTCGCGGGGCGAGGACGGACTGGTGTTCCAGCCGCTCGACGTGATCCGGTGATCTCGGTCGCGCTGGACCGGCCGTGGCTGACAGCGCGCTTGGCGGCGCCCCATCGCATGCTCAGCTGGGCACCGCACAATCCCGGTTTCGTCATGGCCGAGCGCGTGAGCTGGCGCGAGGTGCGCGACGCCGACCTGACCGAGGATTTCGACGCCCTCGCATGGCTGTCGGCTCTGCTCGCAAAGCGCGGCGAGAGCGACGCCGTGGGCCTCCTGACGTCCCGGGACCTTGGCCGCTATCGCCTGGAGAGCGCCACGGCCGAGCGCATTTCGGCCACCTGCCTCGCGACCGTCGGCCTCTCGAACGCCGAGCGCGTGGGACACCGCCGGGGTGCCGGGGGCGCGGCGCATGGAACCATCAACCTGCTGGTCGTCACCGACGCGGCGCTGTCGGATGCAGGTCTCGTCGAGCTTATGTCGATCGCCGCCGAGGCACGGACCGCCGCCGTGATGGAGACAGGGCCGAGCC
>CAZUVG010000406.1:0-3229 GCA_964623765.1 uncultured Roseicyclus sp. | reverse complement strand
GCGCGAGGCCCGGCCTTCGATCCGGCCGCGACGGTGCCGTGCCGCGCGCTCAGGCGGCGCGGCGGCGCTGCCGCCGGGCGGCCAGGCCCAGCCCGCCCAGCCCCAGCACCAGCACCAGCAGCGGCAGAGCGGCGGGTGCGGGGATCACGGCAAGCTCGCCGTAGATCTTCAGGTTGGCCGACGAGACGGTGATCGAGGGATTGGTCACGAGGGAATCCGCCGATTGCTCGGCCAGCCAGAAGGTGAAGACCTGCGTCGCCGCCGAATGGGCGAAGACGTCGACGCCGCCGGTATCGCTCGCAGCGGACTAGACGAAGGTCTGCGTGGCGGCGGTGATCGGCGAGAACAGGTCGTCGGCGTCGCACGGAGCGCTGACCTGGGTGCGCACGTCCCACAATTCCGAGGCGATGGTCGTGCAAGAACCGAAGAAGCAGAACCGCCGGGCCTCGTCCGAGAATCCCAGCGCCTGCCTTCCGCAAGACGGCCTTGGAGGCGCTCTGGGTCAGAAAGGCTCCCCCGGGTGGGCGCCTGCTCTGAGGCCAGGTCGGCTCCGAGATGTTTCCTTTTGTTTAACGCATGTTGTCCGATTCTAGGCCGCATGGGGCATCCCGTGAGCGACACGGCGCGCAGGCGCCCTTGGTGTCCGGGCTGATCCGGCGGCCTTGGCAAGGCGCTCGGCGAGGGCTGGCCCGCGCCGGGCGCAGGTCGGTTGGCTGGCCTTGGATCGGCCATGGCTCGCCTTGGAGATCGCCGAACGACGCAGGGTCCGTGGCCGCGGGGCTGCGTCAGAACAACGCCTCGCGGGCGTAGAGCACGAGGCCCCAGAGGCCGCGCATGAAGACGTAGCCATAGACGATCACACTGAGGACGAGCAGCGTGCTGACGAGGTCGTCGCGGACTGTTCTGGGCTCGTCATCCATGTCGACCCTTTCGTGTCACAGCGAGACGATCCGCAGGTCATGGGCTCGATCGGGTCGGCTGTCCTGTGGCGTGCAGGGGCTGATCAGGGGTGTGGCGCCCGAGAGTGGTGGAACGAGCGCCGCGATCCTGCGGATCGTCTGGTCGTGGCGGGCGTCCGGGTTCTCGAGCAGAGCCAGTCGGGCTGTGTCGATTGCGTGAAGAAGAAGATCGCGGTTGTCGTCCATTGCAGCCTTCTTCACTACGGATTCCAGCACAGCCCCGAGGCTCGCTCCGTTCATCCCCATCGATCTGTCCCCTGTCGATCACCGTGAGAAACGATTCATCTTGAGGCGAGCAAAGCGTGGATTGGTTAACAGAGTCTTGCGTTCGGGCATCTCGTGCAGATTGGCGCGCACAGGTCGCGACCGTAGGTGCACGGGCGCCCCTCCTGCACGCACAACTGGATATAGATGTCTTCCAGCGCTTCGGCGGTGTGGATATGCCCCTCGCCGCGCGCGTGGTAGGCGCTCAGGAAGACACGTTCACGGACATCCCGATCACTCACTCCATCCGGTATCGAGATAGGCTGCTGTATCATGGGGAGGTCCGAAGATCAGAAGTCGTGTAAAGATTCTGTAAGGTCGGGGAGGTTAATGAATGCTTAATCCTCCAGGTAACACCCGCCAGTGACGCTGCGGCATGCGGCAATATCTTGCAGGCAACCTTGGCGTTTCGGCGATATCTAGCGTATTCCCCTGCGGCAATCTGTGCATGCGCCCGCTGGAGCAGGCTCTCGCGAGGTACGCTTTCAGGGGCGATCGTCGCTCTTGTCGGCCGGGCGAGATGCAACGGCGGCACCGGTCGCAGGCGCTTGGTCCTTCTGGCGGCCCCACGCGTCGCGGGCGTCGAACAGCTTGTCGCGCGCCTCGGGGGCGCCCTCGATGTCGGCGACGCGGGCGAGCTCTTCGACGAGGTCTTCGAACCATTGGCGGGGCGTCGCGACATCGACCTGGTCTGCGCAGACCTGGTCTGAGGGGGCGATGAGGCGCGACAGGGTGGAGCGGGTCGCCGCGATCAGATGGAGGGCGTCGGGCAACTCGTTCCGGCGCGCATAGAACTCCATGTCGCGCAGGACGTCCTCCATCCAGGCATGCTTGCTTGTGTCCATACGTGCCCCGCGCGATTGCCGTCTTTTACCCTAGGGCGAGCAAGCTGCAACCTCAAGTTGTTCGCCGGCCATGGGGTGGATTTGCGTCGCCATCCGGGGAGGCTGGTCTCGACGATCTCCAAGAGGTCCTTCAGCGAGCGGGCCAAGCGATCATACTTGGTGACGATCACGACATCACCGGGGCGAAGCTGGTCGATCAGTTGGTCGAGCAGCGGCCTGGAGCGGACTGAGCCCGTGATCTTGTCGGCAAAGACACGCTCGGCGCCGGCACCCTCCAGGGCGTCGATCTGGGCTTCGAGCTTCTGGTCGTCTGTCGAGACGCGGGCGTAACCGAGGATCATGCGTCGATCACCTCCAGCATGGCCCGCCAGTTCTGCCGGCCGCCCAGGATACGGATGACGAGGAGGATCGGCTCCGCGACGCGGTAGATGATCAAGTGCTCGGCCGCGGGATGGATGCGAACGGGAGGATCAAACTCGTCGCGCTCGCGGGCGATGGTCGGCATCGCGACGAGGGTGTCGATCGTGTGGACGAGATTGTCGATGTAGGTGTCGGCCTGGTCGGGCGACCAGGTCTGCGCGGTGTAGAGCCAGATATCCTCAAGGTCTGCCTCCGCCCTCGGGGTGAGCCTGCAGCTGGCAAACTCCCTAGCGGTCATGGCGCTCCCGCATGCGGGCCTTCAGGGCGGCGCTGTCGAGCTCGCGCGGCGCACCGCTCTCGGTGCCGGCCGTGATCTCGGCCTGAAAGGCGTCGATCGCCGCTTGGCGCTCCTGGTCCCGGCGGATCAGGTGGCGGACATAGTCGCTCGCGTTGCTGAAGCGGCCGTCATGGGTGCGGCTTTCGACCCAGTCCTTCATCGGGTCCGGCAGCGAGACATTCATCGTGGCCATGGCGTGCTCCTCCTTCATGAAGTCAGGATAGCAGGCCATGGCAATCTTTGTCAATCTTATTGGCAAGCTTTGCCATAGCCGGCCAAAACCGTCCCAAAACGCGTTGGGTGGACGGTTACTTTCACGCCTTCGCCTTCTTCGACAAGGTCCCGGTCCCGGTGTTCGACGACAACGACCGATGCCTGGTGTCGAAGATCATGCCCGACGGGACGCGACGGCGGGCTGCGCTCTTCAGCGGGTTCCTGTCGCATTACCTGTTCCGCGATCGCTA
>CAZUVG010000405.1:0-3238 GCA_964623765.1 uncultured Roseicyclus sp. | reverse complement strand
TCGCAACATTGTCGAAGGCGACAGGGGCGCCGATCCATTCCTGGAGCCGGTATTCAATGGCGAGGCGGATCTGCTCGAATCCCATGCTCATCGGTTGGCGTACTCCCTGGCGTTGTTGGCGGCCACACGGAAGATGCCCTGGGGCGCCTGCCCGGAGTGGCCGTGCTCGAGCGCCTCACCGTAGGGCGTGGTGTTGACGATGTAGAAGACGTCGCCATAGCGCAGCGAGGCCATGGCCATGCGGGCGTTGGCCAGCGTCTGAGTTCGCGTTGGATCGCGCTTGTCGGGGTCGTAGCTCTCGTCAGGGCGGTTGACCGAAAAGTTGTTGTTGGCCAGGAATCGGCTGGTGTCCTTGGGCGAGCCGTAGATCACGCCCCTGACATGGTGCTCGGACATATCGACCAGCCGGGCCAGCTCCTCTTCGCGCACCTGATCGGCGAAGCCGCGAAGCGATTTTGTCCATCCGGTTTTCGCCATGTCATGTCTTCCTCAAGGCAAGGGTCCAGGTAGCCGACGCCGGGTCTTTCATCACGGCCTTCACCGTCTTGCCGGCCAGGGTGTCATCCACCTGCGGCGTAGCCGGGCTGCCGTCGCTGTCCAGCGTGACCTCGTTTTGCAGAGCGGTCAGCTTCTCGTCCGTCGCCAGGATGATGGCGCCGTCGATCTCTTCCTGTCGGAACGAGCCGAACACGCCTCTGCCGCTGTAGCTGACCGTGGTCGTGCTACTGCCGGTCACCGGGTCGTATTCTCCCGCGACCGCGCGACTGCCGGCGAAGCTCTGCACGGCATCGGCCAGGTCGCCATCGAACGCCTCGGCGATGTCGGCCTGAAGGTCATCCCGAAGTGACATTGCCATACCCCGCGGTGATGCCCATCGGCAGAGTCCGGTACGCCTCCACCAGCGCCAGGGCGAACTGCACGCGCTCGGGCAAGGCGGCGTGCTTGCCGTAGGTCGTCACGTCGGAATAGCGCTTCTCGCTCTCGACGGTATCGGCCTTGACCCGCTTCTGCGTCATCACGCCTTCGGTGCGCTGGGCGTAGAGCTGCCCATCCGCTGCCGCTGCCGCCAGCTCGGCCCCGGCGGTGACGATCTCGTCAGGCGCCGGATCGGGGAGCTGGATGCGCTGCGCGGACAGGTAAGCGTTCGCCATGGCCACGTACCGCGCCTTGTCGGCATCGGGCGCCCAGTCGGCGCCCAGCTTGTCATCGACCTGCGTGCTGGTGACGTATTCCGCCATGACGACCTCTGAATAGGGGAGGCCCCGCAGGGCCTCGGGTTACTCGGCGGGCTTGGTATCGCCGCTCTTGTCTTCCGGCTTCTCGGCGGGCTTAGCTGCCGGGCGCCCCGGTGCTTTCACCAGGATGCCACGCTTGACCAGCCCAGCCAGGCCGCGCGCCTTGTCATCGACATCGGCGGACTTCTTGGGGGCGATGACGACACCGCCCACATTCACGACGCCGAGCGTCTCGTTCCGGTACTTGGCCATGATCAGACTCCGGTAGCTTTGGTGAGGGCCAGCGGACGGTAGATCGCCACGCCGGAACACTTGGCGATGCAGTCGATCACCATCTCGAGGTTGCGCTTCTCGGCGGGGAGCTGCTCGAACGGCCGCGGGATCTCGATGGAGAGATTGTCCACGTCGCGCTCGTACATCACCGCTTCACCGTTGCCCTCGGATGCTTCCAGTTCGGTCGAGGCGATCATGCTCACGCCCGGATGGATGGTTTGGAAGGCGCTCCACACGCTCTGCCACTGGCCGCCGGTGTTGACGTTCTTCGACACTAGCGCGGAGCGACGGGTTGGCGCCACGGCCAGGGTGTCCGGCGTGTGGTTGTCGTAGGACTGCACCAGCACGGCGTCGTACATCGCCAGCAGGTCGTCGAGGATCTCCTGGCCGGTGGTGGCCGATGCGGTCCAGCTCCCGCCGACAGCAGTGGTGCCGAGGTTCGGGTGGTTGGCGAATCCGTGGAAGCCGTGGGCGTCATCGCCCACCAGCGCCACCTTGTTGACGAGCTGGTCAATGGCGCGACGCGCGGTACGGCCCTTGCGCTCCGGCAGGTTGGTGCCCATGGCGTTGGCCAGGCGCATCTCGTCCAGGCTGTAGCCGTAGGCATCACCCATGCTCTTGAGCTTCAGGGTCTCTTCCTTGCCGGTCACGTCCACGCGGGGCAGATCATCGGCGTAATTGCTGATGAACTTGGCCATGCCCACTTCGTCGTAGGTGCGATAGGTGAACGACTCGGCCCACTCGGGGACCTCGGTGGAGACCGGCACGAGTTGCAGGCCGGTCAGGTTCGGGGTCAGCACCTCATAGATGCGTGACTTAACGTAGTCGAGCTGACGCGCCAGGAAGATGCCCTGGTCTTCGCGCTCGATGCCCAGACGGTCTTTGCCGTCCATCACAGCCGCCAGATCAGCGGCGTCATAGTGCATGTGTTCCATTTTTCAGTTCCTTACGCAGTCGGGGAGTGGAGTTCGACCAGAGCCAGCACGGTGCCGTCGCTCATGGTTTCAGCACCCGAGCGGAACACCGCATTCGGGTAGGCGGTGCCGGTATCAGCGTCCTGCACCTCGCCAGCGGCGTTGATCTCGACGGCGCCGCCATCGGTGACAGATCCGGCATCCACGACCGGACACCAGGCCAGGCCGCGGGTCAGCACGGACACGTCATCGAACTCGGCATAGTTGTCGATCTTGGTGTGGGTGTGCAGGGCGATGCCCGCGATGCGGGTGCCCTCACCCTCGACCACGGCGCCATCAGCATCGACGCCGACCACATGGCCGAAGCGGATCGTGCCGGCAGCCGGGAAGGATTCGACACGGTCGAAGCCGGCATCGGCCTTCATGCCTGCGCGGGCCTTGTCCATTTCGTAGATCATTGCTCATCCTCCACTTTCTCGCCGCGCAGACGGGCGGCCATCTTTTCTCGAGCCGACGCAGCGGTCGGGCCTTGCTTGCCGTCCTGATGGACGGTGGTCGATGCCTTGCGCTGCTCGGCAGCGTCGTTGCGGCGCTCCTTGGCCTCGCTGGTGGCGATGTCATAGGCGGCGTCCACGTAGGCGTCGGACTTCTCGGCCAGGTCGGCATCGCCGCGCAGCGCCTTGATGACGCCTTCCTTGATGTCGCGATCCTTGGCATCTTCGGCGAACTTGACCTTGTGCTCCGTGGCCACGCCTTCCAGCTCCAGGCGGGCGCGGGCCTGAGCCACGGCATCCTGCTTGATCTGCTCGACCTTGG
>CAZUVG010000404.1:0-3255 GCA_964623765.1 uncultured Roseicyclus sp. | reverse complement strand
CGATCTCGTTCAGCGCGATGCTACCCTGCACCGCCCAGAAAAACTCCTCGGGCGTCCGGGCCACGTCATGCGCCGCTTGCAGCGCCTGTAGCGTCAGCCCCTCCACCAGCGCGTCGGCGCAGGCGGCGGAACACCAGTCCTTGTCGGTCGGGTCGGTCAATATAGACCCTCCGATTCGTCTACTGCGTCAAGTGCCGCCTCATGTCGCAGCAGGTCTTGCTCGTCTCGGGCGTCTGCTATGAAGCGTAAGTAGGCGGCGATCTGAGGCAACCCGCCCTTCTCTAGTGCCATGCACACCAAGTCGATGTCGCTCAAGTCGGCAGTATCTTTCATCTTAGTTCCTCCATCAGTTTGTCCACTTCTTCCTTGGTGTAAACGAACACCGACCGAAACCCCATCTCGCGCAGCCGGTCGCACCAATGCACCTGCAAGCGTGCCACGACAGCGCCCCGAGGCTTCTTGCACTCCACGAACACAACCTGCCCGCCGGGGAGCAGCACCAGCCGGTCGGGGATACCGACCATGCCCACGGGCGAGAGCTTAATGCACAGCCCGCCAGCGGCCTTGACCTGATTGCGCAGGTAGGTTTCGATGCTGGATTCTCGTGTCACCGCATTTCCTCTTGCGAATCGGAACAGGACTGTGTTAGCACAACGTCAATGAGATTGGCAAGCACGGAAACAGGAGACAGAAACATGACCGCACTTCCCGCATCCTACGACGCCTGGCGCCTGTCCTGCCCCTACGACGACTTCGACGGGGTGGGCGAGCACGAGGGCGAGACCTGCAACCGGGTGCCTGAGCCGGATGAGGACATGCCGCGCAACTGCCGCCCGCGCCCTTGTGGCGGGCTGATGGTCGAAGTGGTCGATGGCGACGAGACTGTGGTGCAGTGCGAATCGTGTGGTGAATACGCATGAGCAGCCACGCTTTCAGCCTTGCCAGCAAACTCGCAACGCTTGATGTCGGCGACGTGATCCTGCTACCCGATGATGCGCCCACGATGTCGGACACGCAGATGGAACGACAGGTCACGAACGTCATCGCCAAATCCAGGAAGCTGACGGGACGCAAGTTTCGCACATCGCGGTGTGACACGATTACGGCAGGACGCACACTGATCCACACGTTGCTGATTGAGAGGATGGAATGACCGACCATAAGATCATCGTCACCAACGTCAACCCGCCGATCCCGAACGGCAGGCACGTTGTAGCCTACAGCGACAATCTGGGCGCGGACACCAGCCCCTACGGCATCGGCCCGGACGCGGCCAGCGCCATAGAAGATCTGATGTGGCAACTCGAAGAACTGGAGGAGGCGTGATGAACACCTACAAAGCCCTCTGCGCCTTTGGCGCCGCTTGCGGATCAATCAGCGGGGCTGCCTGCATCGTCAACGATCATCTCTTGGTCGGCAGTCTGATGGCAGTCACGACGGCAGTATTCTTGTATGAATTGGCAACAGAATGACGCCCGTTCTCGGCAGCCCCGACCATCTGCACGCCGAACTGGACCGGCTCGGCGTGCGGCTACCGACCCAGGTGAAACAAGTGAAACGCGGTCTGCCCGAGACGAAGGTGGACCAATGGCGGAAACGGGGCGAGGAATGCCCTTTCTAGGAGACCTGACATGACCCTCAAGATTGAAGAAGGCAAATACTACCGCACCCGCGACGGGCGGAAGGTGGGGCCGATGACGCGCGACTACGGAACCAGCACTAAATACATTTGGGACGCAGAAAATGGCGCAAGCTTTACTGCGGAAGGTTTTCATCTTGACGAAGGCATGCAGGATAGTCACGACCTCATCGCCGAATGGACCGACGAACCCGAGGCGCAGCCCGAGACCGGCACCCTTGCCAAACTGAACTTGAAGCCGGGGGATGTGGTTAGGTGTGTGGATGAAAATGGGTGCCGCTTTTCGTGGAACCGCGAAGAAGACTACACGGTAGAATGCGAAGATGGGCGTCTAGAGGTTAATGGTGTGTCTTCTGGCATCCGCAACGGCACCTGCGTAGCCCTTTTCCGCATCGTCTCCCGCGCCTCTCAGCCTGACACCCCGAAACGCTTGCGCGACATGACGGACGCCGAGATTGGCGCACTCGTGCGGGCGGGCTTTACGGGTCAGACCATAGAAGCACTTGACCCACATGATCCCGAGGATAACTGGGCAGAACTGTTCAGCGCATCCTTCGACAGCCCTGAATTAGCCTACCGCGTCCGCCCCGAACCCAAGCGGGAGACGGTGACAGCATATTGGTGTAGAAAGTGGGGTATGCGCCTTGGCGATCCGATTCATGACACCACCCATCGTATCACCTTCGACCTGATCGACGGCAAGCCCGACCACGCATCCGTCCGCATGGAGGAACTCTGACATGCACCAACCGCCCACAGACAACCTGACCCTGCTCAAGACGCAGACCGACGAACTGCGTGCCTACGCCGAGCAGATCAAGCGCGAGTTGACAGCGTTGTCCGACATGGCGCAGGACATCGCCAAGACCCGCCGCGCCCTCTACGACGCCTACGTCGCGGAGGGTTTCACCGAAGCCCAGGCACTCATCATGTGCCAGAAACTGACGTATTGAGGAGACCCGACAATGACCAAGATGACCAAAGCGCAAGTTGACTACGCCATTAGACGCCTGACCGAAACCTATCGTACGCGACAGGCGGCTATTCGAGCCGAACATGAAACGCCAGAGAAGAAGCTGTCGATGGACCAGAAATGGCAGATGGTTCTGGCCGGGCGGGCTGCGGCGCGCGCCGATCTGACCTACATGACCGGATCGTCGGGTTGGATGGGACTGTTTGACTGGTCGGAGCACGAGCACGATGCGGTCATGTCGCCCGCAGGTGAGCAGCAGATGGAACTGCTCAAGCGCGAACTCACTCGCGCCAAAGATGAGATAATGCTGGGAGACGCCGAAGAGGCGCTTGCACTGCTGCGAGCCTTTGCATCGCGCGAGGGCGGCGAATGACCCAGATCACGCCCGACCTTCATTCCAGCTTGGTGGGCGGCTCAACAGCCGCCCGCCGCATAGGATGCCCCCGCAGCTTCCACCTGGAATCTTGGGTAAACGCCAATGCCTCGCAGGTAGAGGAGTCCTCAATTTACGCGCAGGAAGGAACTGCGCTCCACGAGCTTGTCGGATACGCCCTTGAGCGTGATGTCGAACCCACTAGCCTCCTACCGTTCACCTTCACGTCCGAGCGCGAGGGGTGGTCCTTTACAGTTGATGAAGACCTGT
>CAZUVG010000403.1:0-3262 GCA_964623765.1 uncultured Roseicyclus sp. | reverse complement strand
ACAATCCAGCGCTCTAACCAACTGAGCTAAGGCGGCACTGGCGCGCGGGATAGCGTCGGCCGCGTGCGATTGCAAGGGCCTCGGGGGCCGGGGTCTCGGCTCCATTCCTGCTCGACGAGATCGACGCCGAAGGCGCGGACGGGCGATGTCGCCCATGCGCTGGTCGTCCAGCACCACCTCGCTTGCGGAAAGGCTCATCTCTCGCTAACTCCCCCTTCAGTGTTGGAGGCAGCGCCCATGGGCATCAACAGCGAGAGCGAGATCGCCGCGAACCTGCAGATCGGGCCGACGACGCTCGGCATGGTACGGATCTTCGTGGAGGGCGACGGCGTGGACCTTCCGCTCGACTTCGACCCCGACGAGGCCGAGGAAATCGCCGAGGAACTGCGCGCCGCCGCGGCTGCCGCGCGGAAGATGCCGAAGAAGCGCTGAGGCCGGCGACCCCGGGTTGATCCGGGTCAAGGCGAGGCGTCCCGCTGCCCGTGATGGTGGCCGCGATGGACGACATGGCGCTTCTCTTCGTCACGCTGGGCGGGCTGTTCCTGGCGGGTCTCGCAGCGGACACGCTCGGACGTCGGACGCGCCTGCCGCGGGTAACGCTTCTGCTGGTCATCGGCGTCCTGGCTGGGCCGTTCGGCCTCGGGCTCATCTCCCACGACACGGCAGCGTGGTTCGAACTTGCCTCGACGGCGGCGCTGGCGCTGGTGGCTTTCCTGCTCGGTAACGCGCTGACGACGGAAAAGCTCGCGGCGCACGGACGGGAGATCCTGATCGTCACGGCCGCGCTGGTGGCCGCCACGCTCGCCATCATGACGGGTGGCCTGACGCTCATCGGGCTCGCGCCGGGGCTCGCGCTGATCCTCGCGGCGATCGGCACGGCGACGGCGCCCGCAGCGACCATCGACATCCTCGCGCAGGCACGCGCGACAGGCCCCTTTTCGGAGCGTATCAGGGGCATCGTGGCGGTCGATGACGCCTGGGGGCTGATCGTCTTCAGCCTTGTGCTGGTCCTCGTCGCGGCGGCGGGCGGCAACGGGGCGGAGGCGAGTTCCGCCCCGTTGCTCCATGCCGCACGGGATCTCGGCGGCGCCCTGCTCGTCGGCCTCGTGACCGGCCTGCCCGCGGCCTACCTATCCGGGCGTCTGAGAGAGGGGGAACCACTCCAGTCCGAGGCCCTTGGCACGGTATTCCTGACTGCGGGCCTCGCCATCTGGATCGACGTCTCGCCGCTGCTGGCAGGCATCACGGCGGGAGCGGTGGTGGCGAATTTCGCGAAGCACCACGAGCGCGCCTTCCATGAGATCGAACATGTGGAATGGCCCTTCATGCTGGTCTTCTTCCTGCTCGCCGGCGCCTCGCTGGAGGTCGACAGCCTGCCTGAGCTGGGATTGATCGGGCTGGGCTTCGTCGTCCTGCGGACGCTGGCCCGTCTCGTGGGCGGCTGGATCGGCTGCCGCCTCGCGCACCTGCCGCGGGAGGAATGCCTGTGGATGGGCCCCGCGCTCCTGCCGCAGGCGGGCGTGGCGGTGGGCATGGCGCTGGTCGCGGGCGAAGCCTTTCCCGAGTGGCGCGAGACGATCATAACGCTGACCGTCGGCACCACCGTCATCTTCGAGCTGATCGGACCGCCCGCCACGATGGCGGCACTGAGACGCGTGGAGGCTCAGAGCGTGAGCCCGGGATCCCGCATCACCTGAAGCCTTTGCGCCGCGCAGCGGGCGAAGCGCTGCGTCACGGCCTTGCGGCGTGCGCCCGCGAGTTTCGTCTCCGGACCCATGCGCAGGATCTCGGCGTCCCAGGCGTCGGCAACGATAAGACCCGTGTCCTCCGGCAGAAGCTCCACCGGGAAGTCTGCGTCCACCGCCCAGAAGTAGCGATCGCCCCAGTCGAGGTAGCCGCCCCACTTCCCATCCGAGGTGTAGTCCATCCGGCTGGACTTGCACTCCACGATCCAGAACTCGCCCTTTGGCCCCATCGCCATCACGTCGAGCCGCTTGCCGCGCTCGGGCGTGAATTCCTCGAGCGTCGCGAAGCCATGGCTCGCGAGATGGCGGCACACCCCGCGGGCAAGAAGCTGGCCGGGCATGAGGGCCCGAAGGTCGGCGGCATCCATGGGGAGCAGAATGGAACATTAACAGAACATTTGCAACCGGGCAGACGACCCTGCACACCCCTTGTTCACGGTCGCAGGGCGCCCTAACTGTGGAACGACGGGTTCTGCCCTTCTCGTGCCAGTGGCAAATTCCGGTGGCCTTAAGCATTTCCGAGGGAGCTGGCTCTGGCCGGATCGTGGTCCGGTTACCTGGCGCCCACCTGTATATACAGGCTCTCGGGAATTCACGCCTCCACGGTTGGTGCGGTTCCCGTCACATCCCCCCGAAACGAAAAAGCCGGCGCATCTGCGCCGGCTTTCGCGACTTCGCCGGGCCGTTATCAGGAACGGTCGCCGCGGACCGGGACGGGGATAGCATCATAGGACGGGACCTCGTCACGCTTGCCGCCGCGCGGACCTTCGTCGTCCTCGCCCAGCGTCATGATCTTGTAGCCGACCTGCGCCGAGCCCAGCGTGATGGTGAAGAAGACGTAGAGCATGACCACGGCGATCGGACCCTCGGACGTATGGGTCACGAGATGCCAGAGGTTGCCCACGTTCAGATACAGAAGCGCTCCCACGAACGCGGCGGCCAGAACGGCACCGTAGGCGGCATGACGAAGCAGGAACCTGATGTGATCGGGCATGAGGGCCTCCTTTCCAAGCCCTTAACGCTAGCAGGGTTTCCGCGTTCCGCAAGGGCGTGCGCAGGATGCCGCATGCCGAGACGAAATGCGGCCGCACCTAAGCTCCCATGGATGCAAGCCAAAGCCTGATGGCCTGTTTTGCGTGCAGTCCCTGCATCTTCGGTCACCGAAGCGTCACGGAAGCTGCGCATGAGACCGGCAGCGGTGGCCATTGTCGTCAGCCGCCCATGACCGCGAGCCAGCCGATGTAGCCTGCGTAAGCCGCGAGGAAGAGCGACCCGGTGCCCCGACCGATCCGGCCGAGCAAGAGGACGAGGAGCAGCGCGACGGCGGTGGCCGCCACCATGACGAGATCGACCGGCGACAGGCCCGGTGGCACTGGGATCGGGACGATCGCGGCGGTCAGGCCCAGAATGGCAAGAATGTTGAAGACGTTGGACCCCAGCACGTTGCCGAGCGCCAGTTCCGCCTCCCCCTTGCGCGCCGCGGCCAGGCTGGAGGCCAACTCTGGCAGCGAGGTGCC
>CAZUVG010000402.1:0-3271 GCA_964623765.1 uncultured Roseicyclus sp. | reverse complement strand
GCCTTCACCGCCGAGCCCAAGATCGACGGCCTGTCGCTGTCGCTGCGCTACGAGGGCGGGCGGCTCGTCACGGCGGCCACCCGCGGCGACGGCGCGGTGGGCGAGAACGTGACCGCGAACGCGCTGACGATCGGCGACATCCCCGACCGGGTGGAGGGTGCGCCGGAGGTGCTCGAGGTCCGCGGCGAAGTCTACATGAGCCACGCCGATTTCGAGGCGCTGAACGCCCGGCAGGACAAGGCGGGCGCGCGCACCTTCGCCAACCCGCGCAACGCCGCGGCCGGATCGCTGCGCCAGCTGGATCCGGAGATCACGCGGTCGCGTCCGCTGCGCTTCTTCGCCTACGGCTGGGGGGAGCTTTCGGCGCCGCTGGCCGAGACGCAATCGGGTGCGCTCGAGCGGCTGGGCGGGCTTGGCTTCTCGATCAACCCGCTGACGCAGGTCTGCGGAAGCGTCGAGGACATGCTTGGCCACTACGCGAGGATCGAGCAGGGGCGCGCGACGCTCGGCTACGACATCGATGGCGTGGTCTACAAGGTCGACGACCTTGCGCTGCAATCGCGGCTGGGCTTCCGCTCGACCACGCCGCGCTGGGCGATCGCGCACAAGTTCCCGGCGGAGCTGGCCTGGACGCGGCTCGAGGCGATCGACATACAGGTGGGGCGGACGGGCGCGCTCAGCCCCGTGGCGCGGCTCACGCCCGTCACCGTGGGCGGTGTCGTGGTCTCCAACGCCACGCTCCACAACGAGGACTACATCGCCGGCCGGGACGCCCGCGGCCAGCCGATACGGGACGGCAAGGACATCCGCGTCGGCGACTGGGTGCAGGTCTATCGCGCCGGCGACGTGATCCCGAAGATCGCGGACGTGGACCTGTCCAAGCGTCCCGCGGATGCCGGGCCCTATCGCTTCCCCGACAAGTGCCCGGAATGCGGCTCGGACGCCGTGCGGGAGGAGGGGGACGCCGTGCGCCGCTGCACGGGTGGGCTGATCTGCCCGGCGCAGGCGGTGGAGAAGCTGAAGCACTTCGTCTCGCGCGCGGCCTTCGACATCGAGGGGCTGGGCGACAAGCAGGTAGAGGCGTTCTACGCCGACGGCTGGATCCGGGAGCCGGCCGACATCTTCGAACTGCGGAGCCGTTACGGGCAAGGCCTTCAGCAGCTCAAGAACCGCGAGGGCTGGGGCGAGAAGTCGGCGCAGAACCTCTTCGACGCGATCGACCAGAAGCGGCGCATCCCGCTGTCGCGCCTGATCTTCGCCCTGGGCATCCGCCACGTGGGCGAGGTTGCCGCCGCCGATCTCGCGCGCCATTTCGGCAGCTGGGACGCCTTCGCGGGTGCCGTGGACCGCGCCGCCGCCGAGCCTGCCGCGGGCGCCCAGGACGCGAAGGCGCGCAAGGCACTGATGCCCGACAGTCCTGCATGGTCCGAGATCGTCTCCATCGACGGGATCGGGGAGGCCGTGGCGGTGGCGCTCACGACGACGCTGACGCAGGAGGCCGAGCGCGCATCCATCGACCGGCTGATCGGCCATCTCGACATCGAGGCGCCCGCTGCCATCGCGGCCGAGAGCCCGGTCGCGGGCAAGACCGTCGTCTTCACCGGCACGCTCGGGAAGATGACCCGCGCCGAGGCGAAGGCGCGGGCCGAGGCGCTGGGCGCCAAGGTCTCGGGCAGCGTCAGCGCCAAGACCGACCTCGTCGTCGCCGGCCCGGGGGCCGGGTCGAAGGCGAAGAAGGCGGCCGAGCTCGGCGTCGAGACGATCGACGAGGACGCCTGGCTTGCGCTGATCCGGGATGGCTGAGGCGGGCGCGACGAAAGCCGCGAAAGGACGGCCGGAGGTTCTGTTCCCGCTCTTTGCGGGGCTCGAAACGCTGGAGGGGGTGGGGCCCAAGACGGCGCGCCACATGGGCGGCCTCGCCATCGCCTCGCCCAAGGACCTGCTGCTGACCCTGCCCTCGGGCGGGATCGACCGGGCGCGGCGCGACACGGTGCAGGGCGCGCCGATCCCCGGGACCGTCACCGTCGAGGTCACCGTCGGCCACCACCGCCCCGGCGCCGGGCGCGGCCCCTACCGGATCGAGGTGGAGGACGCCGCGACGCGGTTCCAGCTCGTCTTCTTCCATGCGAAGGGTGACTACCTCCGCCGCCTCCTGCCCACGGGCGCGCGCCGCGTCGTCTCCGGCAAGGCGGAGTTCTTCGACGGCATCGTGCAGATGGTCCATCCCGATCACGTCCTGCCGCCGGAGGAGGCCCACGACCTTCCCGCCTTCGAGCCGGTCTATCCGCTGACGTCGGGCGTGACGCAGAAGCAGATGCAGAAGGCCGTCCGCTCCGCGCTCCCGCGGGTGCCGGCGCTGCCGGAGTGGATCGACGCGGAACTCAAGCGCCAGAAGGACTGGCCGGACTGGCACGCGGCGATCCGTGCCGCGCATGAGCCGCAGCGGGCCGAGGACCTCTCGCGCTCGGCCAAGGCGCGGGAGCGGCTCGCCTTCGACGAGCTCTTCGCCCACCAGATGACGCTGGCGCTCGCACGGCAGTCGCGGAAGAGGCAGAAGGGCCAGCCCACGGCAGGCGATGGAAGACTGCGCCGCAAGGTCTTGGAATCGCTTCCGTTCTCCCCCACGGGCGCGCAGCTTCGCGCGGTCTCGGAGATCGAGGCCGACATGGGAGCGGATACGCGGATGAGCCGCCTGCTGCAGGGCGACGTCGGCGCGGGCAAGACGCTGGTCGCGCTCATGGCGCTCCTGGTCGCGGTGGAGGCGGGCGGTCAGGGCGCGATGATGGCGCCGACCTCGATCCTCGCGGGCCAGCACTACGCGAACCTCCGGCCGATGGCGGAGGAGGCGGGAGTGGTGATCGAGCTTCTGACCGGCGCCGACAGGGCGGCGGAACGGCGCGCGAAGCTCGATGCGCTCGCCCGCGGCGACATCCAGGTTCTCGTGGGCACGCACGCCCTGTTCCAGGACGACGTGGTGTTCCGCGACCTGAGGCTCGCCATCGTCGACGAGCAGCACCGCTTCGGCGTGGCCGAGCGCGTGCGGCTGAGCGCCAAGGGGCAGGCGACGGACGTCCTCGTGATGACGGCCACGCCCATCCCGCGGACGCTGAGCCTTGCGCAATACGGCGACATGGACGTGAGCCTGCTCGACGAGAAGCCGCCGGGACGCAAGCCCGTGAAGACGGCGCTGATTTCCGCCGCCCGGATGGCGGAGGTGGTGGAGCATCTGAGAACGGCGCTGTCGGAGGGGCGGCAGGCCTACTGGGTCTGC
>CAZUVG010000401.1:0-3286 GCA_964623765.1 uncultured Roseicyclus sp. | reverse complement strand
TATTCCTGCTGTAACCCCAAGGGGTTGGCGCATCGAATACATGTCGATACCGGGGCCGGCGGCGTCCGTGAACTCGCCCTTCAGCAGGTGCGGCGCGCCGATGCAGAACTCCACCACCTCCAGACCGCGCTGCACGTCACCCTTCGCATCGGGCAGCGTCTTGCCGTGTTCGCGGGAAAGCGCCTCGGCGAGCTTGTCCATGTCGCGGTTGAGCAGGCGCACGAACTCCATCATCACGCGCGCGCGCCGCTGAGGGTTGGTCGCGCCCCAGGCCGGCTGCGCCTTTGCGGCGGAGGCCACGGCGGCGTCCAGCTCCGCCTTCGAGGCCAGCGCGACCTTCGCCTGAACCTCGCCCGTGGCCGGGTTCCACACGTCCGCGGTGCGCCCGGACGTGCCCGCCACGCGCCTGCCGTCGATCCAGTGTCCGATCTCTTCCATCGTCCTCTCCCTCGGGGATGCCTCTCGTCGCCAGCATAGCCTTGCGGAGACGCCTGAAAAAGCGGCAGGTTGCCAAAGTCATTTTGCAAAAATGCAAGGGCCAAGGCGATGAACTGGGACGACATGAGAGTGTTTCTGGCCGTTGCGCGTGCGGAGGGGCTATCGGGCGCCGCCCGACCCTTGCGCATCGACCCCGCGACCGTTGGGCGGCGCGTCGCCCGGCTCGAAGGGGCGCTTGGCGCGGTTCTCTTCGCCAAGTCGCCGCAGGGCTACCGGCTGACCGAGGCGGGCCAGCGCCTCCTGCCCGCGGCGGAGGCCGCGGAGGCGGCGCTGTCTGCGGGGCTCGCGACGGGCGAGGGGGCGGGGCTGTCTGGCACGATCCGGATCGGCGCGCCCGACGGCTGCGCGAACTTCCTCCTGCCCCAGGTCTGCGCGCGGATCGCCGAGGCCCATCCCGCGCTCGACATCCAGATTCTCGCGCTGCCGCGGGTCGTGAACCTCTCCCGCCGGGAGGCCGATCTCGCCATCGCCGTCTCGCCGCCCGGGACCGACCGGCTGCGCGCGGAAAAGCTGTCGGACTATCGCCTGTCCCTCGTGGCCGCGCCGGATTACCTCGCGCGGCACGGGACACCCGCGACCGTGGCCGAGCTGAACGGGCGGCGGGTCGTGGGCTACATCCCCGACATGATCTTCGACGCCGAACTCGACTACCTCGCGGGGCTCGGCGTGAGCCGGGTGGCGCTCGCCTCGAACGCGGTCTCGGTGCAGCTCAACTTCGCGCGGGCGGGGGCGGGGCTCGCCATCGTCCACGATTTCGCGCTGCCCTTCGCGCCGGGTCTGGTGCGGGTTCTTCCGGAGGAGGTGGCGCTCGTCCGCAGCTTCTGGCTGGTCCGCCACGCGGGGCCGCAGGACGCCCGCCTCGCGCGCGTCGCGGCGCTCCTGCGTGACGGTTTCCGCGCCGAGCTCGACCGGCTCGAGGCCGCCGCCGCCTGAGCCTCAGCCGTCCGGCCCGCCGGCCGGCGCATCGGGATCGGTGAAGGACACGCCCCGCGCCCGGCAGCAGGCCCGGAATACCGGCGCCTCGATCGCGACGAAACTCAGGATCGAGAAGCCCCACCACCGCAGCCCGAGCGGGCCCATCGCGAAATCGAGGTTCCGTCCCGCGAACAGGACCGCGGCGGCGGCGAGTGCCATGGCCGTCGCCAGCGTGTCGGCGCGCACCATGCGGCGGAGCGTGAGCGGCGACAGGCGGGGATAGGCCCCGGCATAGAGGATCGCGACGAGGCCCGCATTGATCGCGAGGATCGTCAGGTGGTGTGCCATCGTTCCTCCCTCATCGGGTGCGCCACCTTAACCGAATTGCGGGCATTGTCATGGCGCGGGCCTTGTTTCCCTTGACTTGGGCAGCCTTGGCGGCCGACCCTTCCGGTCGGGGAGAGAAACCGGAAGATCGGGCAGCAAGGGAGGTGCCGGGATGCTCGTGCAGCAGATTTTGAAATCGAAATCGGACGACGGCGTGGTAACCGTCGCGCCGGGGACCAGCGTGGCCGATGCGGCGAAGCTGCTGGCCCAGCGGCGGATCGGCGCGGCCGTCGTCTCGCCCGACGGCAAGCACGTCCTCGGCATCCTGTCCGAGCGCGACGTAGTGCGCGAGCTCGGCACATCGGGCCCGGCCTGCCTCGCGCAGACGGTGGAGGAAATCATGACCTCCGAGATCGTCGGCTGCCGGCTGTCGGACAAGTCCGACGACGTGCTGGCCGCCATGACGCAGGGCCGGTTCCGGCACATGCCGGTGATGGAGGCGGGCGAGATGGTGGGCCTCATCTCCATCGGCGACGTCGTGAAGGCGCAGCTTGCCAAGCTGGAGATGGAAAAGGACGCGCTCGAGAGCATGATCAAGGGCTTCTGAGCGGGTCGCAAGGCTCCGGGCAGGGGTTGCGCTCGGCCGTGCCTTCGTGTTGCGTCGGACCGGGCGCGTCAGGACGTCCGGCAGACGACGGCAGGCGGGACGGGCAGGGACATGCGAACGGGGCTCTATCCGGGGACCTTCGACCCGATCACCTTCGGGCATGTGGACATCATCAAGCGGGCCTGCCAGCTGGTGGACCGGCTGGTGATCGGCGTGGCCATCAACCGCGACAAGGGACCTCTCTTCTCGCTGGAAGAGCGCGTGGCCATGGTCGAGGCGGAGATGGAGAAGATATCCGCCGCGACCGGAACCGGGATCCGGGTCCATCCGTTCGAGAACCTGCTGATCGATTGCGCCCGCGACGTGGGCGCGGGCATCATCATCCGCGGCCTGCGCGCCGTGGCCGATTTCGAATACGAGTTCCAGATGGTCGGCATGAACCGCAAGCTCGACGCCGAGATCGTGACGGTCTTTCTCATGGCCGAGGCCGACCGGCAGGCGATCGCATCGAAGCTCGTGAAGGAGATCGCGCGGCTCGGGGGGGATGTCTCGCATTTCGTGCCGCCCGCGGTCGAGGCCGCGCTGAAACGGAAATTCGCCGGCTGAGCCCGGCAGGCAAAGGGAACGACAACGACATGGCCGAGATCAGGGACCCCGAGAACACGATCCTCATGGAGCTTAAGGACGGCACCGTCGTCATCGAGCTTCTGCCGGACGTCGCGCCGAAGCATGCCGAGCGCATGAAGGAACTGGCGCGCGAGGGCGCCTATGATGGCGTCATCTTCCACCGCGTGATCGAGGGCTTCATGGCCCAGACCGGCGATGTCGAGCACGGGGTCGAGGGCGGCAACATCCGCCGCGCCGGCACGGGCGGTTCGTCCAAGTCCGACCTGCCGGCGGAGTTCTCGAAGCTGCCGCATGACCGCGGCACGTTGGGCG
>CAZUVG010000400.1:0-3295 GCA_964623765.1 uncultured Roseicyclus sp. | reverse complement strand
CTTGCCGGTCGAGGTCTTGATGAAATCGGCGCCCGCCATCATGCAGACGAGCGAGGCGCGGGTGACATTGCGGAGCGTCCCGAGTTCGCCCGTGGCGAGGATCGCCTTGACATGGGCATCGCCGCAGGCCGCGCGGAACTCGGCCATCTCGTCGTAGAGCGCCTGCCAGTTGCCCGTGAGCACGTGGCGGCGGGAGATGACGATGTCGATCTCGCGCGCGCCGGCCTTCACGCTCTCGCCGATCTCGGCCACGCGCAGGCGGAAGGGCGAGAGGCCCGCCGGGAAGCCGGTGGAGACGGCGGCGACGGGAATGCCCGAGCCCTCCAGCGCATCGACGGCCGCCGGCACCATCTCGTGATAGACGCAGACCGCGCCCGTGGTGATGTGCGGCAGGCCGAGCGCTTCGAGGATGTCGGCGCGCACGGGCCGGCGCGCCTTGGCACAGAGGCGCCGGACGCGCCCCTCGGTGTCGTCGCCCGAAAGCGTCGTGAGATCGATCAGCGTGATCGCCCGGGCGAGCCATGCGGCCTGCCATTCATTCTTGACCGTGCGCCGTCCGGGCAGCGTGGCCGCGCGCCGCTCGATGGCGGAGGTGTTGGCCTGCACCCGCGCGATCCAGTCCGGATCCAGCGGCATTCCGGCATTCCGCGGCAGGTGGACCTGCGGCAGATGACCAGGGGCTTCGGCGCGGAGATCGTGCGCGGCGGTCTGGGGCTGGTTCATCGGACATTCCTGCTGGCAGATGCCGTGCGGCAAAGGTCTCACGCGCGGCTCGGGAAGGCAAGCTTGACCAAACGGTCAAATTTTCAGAGCCGCGACAGGACGAGCCCTGCGGCCACGAGAACGACCGCGCCGATCCGGGTCCATCCGATCTCCCGCACCACCATCCCGAAGGCGCCTGTCGCGTCGATGACGAGTGCCGTAGCGAGTTGGCCGAGGATCAGCGCGGCCACGAGCGTCACCGCGCCGAGCGCGCCTACGGTGGCGAGAGAACTCCAGACATAGAGCGCGCCGAAGGCTCCACCGATCCAGGCCCACCACGGCGCGCCCGCAAGCGCCGCGCTGCCGGGCAGGCCGGAACGGGCGAACGCGATACCGCCGAGCACCGCCATGCCCACGGCGAAGGAGATCGCGGCCGCGGCCACGGTATCGCCCGCATGGGCCGCAAGGCGCGCGTTTATCGGCGCCTGTATCGCGCTGGCCGCGCCGCCGAGCGCAGCCAGCGCCAGCGCCCCGATCATCTGCATTGTCATCAAAGTTCCTCCCTTTCGGCGGTAGAGCGTGAGCCGCCGGACGGATGGCTGCAAGGGGGCGTGACACGCCGGGGGCAAGCGGCTAACAGGCCTGCGAAGCTTGAAAGGGATCTGCCATGGCCTTCGACCGTTCCGTGAAGATAGCGCCGTCGATCCTCAGCGCCGATTTCGCCGATTTCGGCCGCGAGATCCGCGCGATCGAGGATCAGGGCGCAGACTGGGTGCACGTGGACGTGATGGACGGGCATTTCGTGCCGAACCTGACCTTCGGGCCGATGGCGGTGAAGGCGTTCCGGAAACACGTCACGACCGTGATGGACGTCCATCTCATGATCGCGCCGGTGGACCCCTACATCGATGCTTATGCAGATGCAGGCGCGGACATCCTCACCGCCCATGTCGAGGCCGGGCCGCATATACACCGGACGCTGCAGGCGATCCGGGCCGCGGGGATGCGCGCGGGCGTCGCGCTCAACCCCGGCACGCCGGCCGAGGCGGCCGGCCATGTGCTCGACATTGCCGATCTCGTCTGCGTGATGACGGTTAATCCCGGCTTCGGCGGGCAGGCGTTCATCGACATGGACGCGAAGATCCGCCGCCTCCGCGAGATGATCGGGGACCGGCCCGTTCACATCGAGATCGATGGCGGCGTCGACGCGCAGACAGCGCCGCGCGTGGTGCGCGCGGGGGCGGACGTTCTCGTGGCTGGTTCGGCCGTGTTCCGGGGCGGGTCCGTGGAGAAGCCGGAGGTCTACGCGGAGAACATGCGGGCGATCCGCGCGGCGGCTACGGCCTGAGGGAGCCAGCGCACCGGCTGCAGCGGGCGCAGGCGTGAAGGGTTTTCCACCAGTCTGGTGCAGACCGGACTCACCGGCCCGCCGGTGCAGCGCCCGCCCGCCATTTCGCATTCTCGGTCAGACGGCGCGTGACCGTGCGCATGACCGACAGTCCGAAGCTCGGATCCTCGAACTGAAGCCGCATGAAACGCTTCTCGTCCAGTTCATAGACCGTCGCGTCCTCGACGCAGATCGCCGTCGCGGTCCGCGTCGCGGCGTCCGTGAAGAAGGCGATCTCGCCGAATATGCTCCCGGCCGGTAGTTCGATGCCGAGTTCCTCGATGGAGACGCGGCCCGACTGCACGTAGTAGAGCTGGTCCACCGGATCGCCGCGATTGAACACCACCGCTCCTGCCTTAAGCAGGCTGGGCCTGCCGTAGGTCTTGATGATGGAGAAATCCGCCTCCTCCCGGACCTTCCCACGCTTGAGCCGGCCGCGCAGGGCCACGATCTGCCACAGCCTGTAGCTGTTGATCGGGATGAGGATGAGTTCCATCACAAGGAGGGGCCACAGCTGGAGCAAGAGGGCATAGGCCATGAAGAACACCGAGGACGCGATGGCCAGGATCCTCAGCGGCATCATTGTGTTCATGGCATAGGTGCCGATCGTGAGGATGGACGCGACCCAACCGATGCCTTCGACCCAGTAGGCCGCAGTGACCTGATCCATCGAGATCTTCCCCCCTTCTGCTGCGGAGAACCTTAAGCATGGGATGCGAGATGTCGACCGGTTGGCGCCCGGCCGGGATCAGGGCAGCGGGCGGAAGCTTCGTGTCCGCCGGCCTGTGCTCAGGGCCGCATCTCGGGAACGTCCGGTGGCACCAGCGGGGCCGGGGATCCGGCCAGCGCGGCGCGCAGCGGCTCGACATTGGGGCGGCTCACCGGCAGGCGGCGGGCGTCTGACGTCCGCGCCAACCAGCGGCCCGCCTCGCGCTCCACCGCCTCAACCGCGTCCAGCGCCACCCAGTGCGAACGGTGGATCTGCATGCCGGCATAGCCGTCGAGTTCCGCGACCGCGTCGGCCATGCGTTTCAGGATCAGCGCCTCGCCCTCGCGGGTGACGACCTGAAGATAGTGATCCTGCTTGGTCAGCGACACGAGGGATCGGCCGAGCGCGGGGTCGAGGGCGCGGAAGAACAGGGCGCCGGGCGGGGCCGGCCGGGTTGCGGCGGGGGTTTGCGGTTCGGTATCTATGGCGGGCGGGGC
>CAZUVG010000399.1:315-3296 GCA_964623765.1 uncultured Roseicyclus sp. | reverse complement strand
GAAGATCCTGCTGACCGTCGGTGTCGTGTCGGTTCCCGTTCCGCCGGATGAGGTGTCGCCGGACCCGCCGCTGCAGGCGGCGAGCGAGAGCGAGATGAGAAGTGCTGTGGTGGCCTTGCGAGTTTTCACGTCTGTATCCTTTTCGGTTCTGGGCATTGCCGGGTCGATGGCGCAACGTAGGCCGTACCCTCCGGCCGGTTCGGGACGTCGTAATCCATGCGAAAGCACGGGGTGCGGCGAATGGAGTCGATGCGCCGGGTTGCCCGTGCAGGCCGGCGGGTCTATGCACCGCGATACGAATTCGGAGGCGGCGCCATGTCGAAACTGGTCACGATCTACGGCGGCTCGGGCTTCGTTGGCCGCAATATCGCGCGACGGATGGCCAAGGAGGGCTGGCGCGTCCGGGTCGCGGTCCGGCGGCCGAACGAGGCGATGTTCGTGCGGCCCTACGGCGTGGTGGGTCAGGTCGAGCCGGTCTTCTGCAACATCCGCGACGACGAAAGCGTGCGCCTCGTGGCGAAGGGCGCGGACGCGGTGGTGAACTGCGTGGGCACCTTCGACAAGGGCGGCAAGAACAACTTCGAGGCGGTGCAGGACAAGGGCGCGGCGCGGGTCGCGCGGATCGCGGCCGAAGAGGGAGTGGGACGGCTCGTCCACATCTCGGCGATCGGCGCGGATCCTGACAGCGACAGCATCTATGGCCGGACCAAGGCGGCGGGCGAGGCGGCGATCCTCGAACACTTCCCCGGCGCGGTGATCCTGCGGCCGTCGGTGATCTTCGGGCCCGACGACCAGTTCTTCAACCGCTTCGCCAACATGACGCGATTCGGACCGGTCCTGCCGGTGATCGGGGGGAAGACGAGGTTTCAGCCGGTCTATGTCGACGATGTCGCAAAGGCCGCAACCTATGGCGTGCTGGGCAAGGCCGAGCCCGGCATCTACGAACTCGGCGGGCCGGATGTCGATACGTTCCGGGAGCTCATGATCCAGATGCTCGGCATCATCCGTCGGCGGCGGATCGTGTTGAACATCCCCTTCTGGCTGGGCCGGACAATGGGGGTGGTGTTCGACGCGCTCAACACGATCACGCTCGGCCTCGTGAAGGGACCGGTGACGCTCGACCAGGTGAAGAGCCTCGCGCGGGACAATGTCGTCAGCGGCGAGACCAAGACGTTCCGGGATCTCGGGATCACGCCGACCTCGCTGGAGTCCGTGCTGCCGGAGTATCTCTGGCGGTTCCGGCCATCAGGCCAGTATGCGGCGATGAAGGAATCCGCCGGCCGGCTGAAATCCTAGGCGCCCGGGGGCGGGGAGCACGTCCCTGAAGTCCCGCATGATAGTGCCAACTCAGCTCAGGTGTAGGCGATCCAGAGCAGCGCGATCCCGAGGATGACCCGGTAGATCACGTAGGGCGTGAAGCTCACGCTTCTGAGCAGCCGCATCATCACGCTGAGCGCGAGGAGCGCCGCGAGGAAGGCGAAGGCGGCGGCGATCGAGGCGTCACGCAGAAGCGCCATGTCGGCATTGGCCACCGCGTCGCCGGCGAGCAGGACGCCCGACGCTCCGATGGTCGGGATCGACATCAGCATGGCGAGGCGCGCGGCGTCGTGGCGGGCATAGCCGAGGTGGCGGGCGGCCGAGATCGTGATGCCGGACCGGGACGTGCCGGGGATGAGGGCGACGGCCTGCCAGAGACCCATGACGGCCGCATGCTTCAGGGTCCAGCCTTCGGCCCGCTTCTCGTGCCCGCCCTTCTGATCGGTCCACCAGAGCACGAATCCGAAGAGGATCATCGTCCAGCCGATCACCGCGGTGGAGCGCATCGCCTCGTCGAGGCCGGTGAGCTTGATGATGAGGCCTGCGATCACGACGGGGACCGTCGCGACGATCAGGCAGAGGGCAAGGAATGGCTCCGGGGCGTCGATCTGGAAGCGCAAGAGCTTCGGGACGCCAGCCAGCGCCTTCTTCACGTCCGACCAGAAGTAGAGGATCACCGCGCCGAGGGTGCCCACGTGGACGGCCACGTCGATGGCGAGGCCCTGATCCCGCATCCCCGTCAGATTCGGCAGGAGAATGAGATGCCCGGAGCTGGAAACCGGGAGAAACTCGGTCAATCCCTGGATCACCGCGACGAGGAGAAGGTGGAAAAGGGTCATTCGCCAGTTCCGGTTGAAGGCTCACTGCCCTTCTAGTGCATTGATCGTGGGAAGAAAGGATGAAGATAGGTAAGGTATGCTTACTTAAAATCTCTGCGATCGGTCGCGATTTGATTGCGGGCTGCGAAAAATTCAGTTTATAGGTCAGTGTATCTGACTTTTATTTCGATCCGACACGCCGTAAAGAAGCGGCCTGACGACCTCCGGGAGGATTCTGTCCATGGCGAAGCAACGAATGCTCACGTTCGTAAACGTGGAACGGGCGATGCCCGAGAAGCGCGCCCCGAGTCTGCGCCGGACCGATTTCGGCGAGATCTACGACGAGTACGAGATCGAGAAGGCCGAGGAGCAGGCCGGGCGCTGTTCGCAGTGCGGCGTGCCGTATTGCCAGACGCATTGCCCGCTGCACAACAACATCCCCGACTGGCTCAAGCTGACCGCCGAGGGTCGGCTGCGCGAGGCGTATGAGCTGAGCCAGGCGACGAACACCTTCCCGGAGATCTGCGGCCGCATCTGCCCGCAGGACCGGCTCTGCGAAGGGGCCTGCGTGATCGAGCAGTCGGGCCACGGCACCGTCACCATCGGCGCGGTCGAGAAGTACATCACCGACACGGCGTGGGAGGAAGGCTGGGTCGAGCCGATCCGCCCCGCCGCCGAGCGCGAGGAGAGCGTCGGCATCATCGGCGCCGGGCCCGGCGGTCTTGCCGCCGCGGACATCCTGCGCCGCGCCGGCGTGCAGGTCACCGTCTACGACCGGTACGACCGCGCCGGCGGGCTGATGACCTACGGCATCCCCGGCTTCAAGCTCGAGAAGGAGGTCGTCAC
>CAZUVG010000399.1:0-305 GCA_964623765.1 uncultured Roseicyclus sp. | reverse complement strand
CCCGCCGCAACGACCAGCTCTCCGACGGCGGCGTCGATTTCGTGCTCGATTGCAACGTGGGCGAGGATATTTCCTTCGACGCGATCCGCGGCAAGCATGACGCCGTGCTGATCGCCACCGGGGTCTACAAGGCGCGCGAATTGCCCGGCCCGGGCGCCGGCGCGCAGGGGATCGTGCGCGCGCTCGACTTCCTGACCGCCTCCAACCGCAAGAGCTTCGGCGACGCGGTGCCGGAGTTCGATTCGGGCGAGCTGAACGCCGAAGGCAAGCGCGTGGTGGTGATCGGCGGCGGCGACACGGCGATG
>CAZUVG010000398.1:0-3298 GCA_964623765.1 uncultured Roseicyclus sp. | reverse complement strand
GCGCGCCGCTATCTCGGCGTCTACCTGCAGGGCGCGCGCGACGCGACGGTGCAGTTCGTCGAACTCTACGGCCGCAACCGCGATCCCCGGATCCGCGCCGACTACGTGGCCTTCCTCGACGACCTGGAAAACAATTTCGCCAGCCGCACGCGCGCGATGCTGACCGACGACCGGTCCAACCTAGACATCGAGATCGAGGTCCTGAGGGAGCGGCTGAACCGCGAGAACCTGCGTACAGAGGGATGAGGAACAGATTATGAGCACGCAAATCCGCACACAGGCCGAAGAGGCCGCGAAACTGGTCGACGAGTTGAACGCCGTCGTCCTGCCAGAGCCGTCGGCCGACATGGTCCCCCTGCCCGAGGCCGACCAGCCGACCCGGCAGGAGATCGAGCGCCGCATCGCCGAGATCGACATGGGCGACACCAATTCCATCGTCGCCTTCGGCTCCGCCGCCCAGGCGGAACTGCAGCAGATCAGCCAGTCGATGCTGCAGGGCGTGAAGAACAAGGACGTCGGCCCGGCGGGCGACAGCCTGCGCGAGATCGTGGGCACCATCCGCGGCTTCTCGGTCGACGAGCTCGACCCCAACCGCAAGCGCAGCTGGTGGGAGAGGCTGTTCGGCGGCAAGGCGCGCGGGCTGCACGACTTCATGGCGAAATACGACGAGGTGCAGGACCAGATCGACCGGATCACCGACAGCCTGCTGGGCCACGAGCACCAGCTGATGAAGGACATCAAGTCGCTGGACCTGCTCTACGAGAAGACGCTCGACTTCTACGACGAGCTTGCCCTCTACATCGCCGCCGGCGAGGAGAAGCTGCGCCAGCTCGACGAGGAGACGATACCCGCCAAGGAGGACGAGGTCGCCGGCGCCCCCGACGACGACCAGGTGATCCGCGCGCAGGAGCTTCGCGACCTGCGCGCCGCCCGCGACGACCTCGAGCGCCGCGTGCACGACCTGAAGCTGACGCGGCAGGTCACGATGCAGTCGCTCCCCTCCATCCGCCTCGTGCAGGAGAACGACAAGTCGCTGGTGACGAAGATCAACTCCACCCTCGTCAATACCGTGCCGCTGTGGGAGACGCAGCTCGCCCAGGCCGTGACCATCCAGCGCTCGACCGAGGCCGCGCGCGCGGTGCGGGAGGCCACGGACCTCACCAACGAGCTCCTGACGAAGAACGCCGAGAACCTGCGCGAATCGAACCGCATGGTGCGCGAGGAGATGGAGCGCGGCGTCTTCGACATCGAGGCGGTCAAGAAGGCCAACGCCGAGTTGATCGCCACGATCGAGGAGAGCCTTCAGATCGCCGACGAGGGCAAGCGCCGCCGCGCCGATGCGGAGATCGAGATGCAGAAGATGGAGGCCGAATTGCGCGACACGCTCGCCTCTGCCTCCGCGCGCCGTCCCGCCGTGCAGGCAGAGGATGCCACTACGGCTGCGACCGGCGCCTGACGGAGGACCGGGGACCCGCGATGGACGATCGACCTGCAGGGGCCCTGTCCGCCCTGCCCCGTCTCGGGGCGGGGCTTTTTCTCTGCGCCGTGCTTGCGGGCTGCGTGACGCCGCAGGCCCCGCCGCCGGCCCAGCCGCCCGCACCCGCCGAGGCGCCGGAGCCCGAGGGACCGTCCGCCGAGGCTCGGAGCTTCGCGCGCTACTACGCCTCGGTCGAACGGCGGCTTCTGTCCGATGGCCTCCTGCGCACGGACACGTCGCCGCCAGACGCGCCCTTCACCGCGCGGCAGCTCGCCGAGAATTTCGAGCGTATCGCGCTTTACGACGAATACACGCTGTCGGGCGGCCGCTTCGTCGCGCAGCAGACCCCATCGCGGCTGCGCCGCTGGGAACAGCCCGTGCGGCTGCAGGCCCATTTCGGCCCGTTCGTCGACACCGCGCAGCAGCGCGCGGACCGGGCGCAGCTTCAGGCCTATGCCGCGCGCCTCGGTCGCGTGACGGGCCACCCGATCCGGGTCGTGCGCACGGGCGGCAACTTCCATGTTCTCTATGTCGGCCGCGACGCGCAGGTGGAGGTCGGGGACCTCGTCCGTTCGCTCGTCCCCGGGATCGGCCCGGCTACCGTGGCCGAGATCGAGCGCCTGCCGCGCTTCACCTTCTGCTCGGTCTACGCCTTCTCGGAGCCCGGCGGCGGGTCCACCTACGTCGCCGCCATCGCCATCATCCGCGACGAGCATCCGCCCCTTCTCCGCCGCTCCTGCATGCACGAGGAGGTGGCGCAGGGCCTCGGCCTGCCCAACGACAGCCCCGCCGCGCGGCCTTCGATCTTCAACGACGACGAGGAATTCGCGCTGCTCACGCGCCACGACGAACTGCTCCTGCGCATCCTCCACGACGAGCGGCTGCGCCCCGGCATGGAGCCCGACGAGGCCCGCCCGATCGTGCGGCAGATCGCCGAGGAGCTTGTCGGCGGCTCGGGTTGAGGCGCATAAACCGTAACCATTAGGAGGGACCGCCCATGCCGATCTTCGATTTCCTTTCCGGCCAGTTCATCGACGTCATCGAATGGACGGACGACACCCGCGACACGATGGTCTGGCGCTTCGAGCGGCACGGCCACGAGATCAAGTACGGCGCGAAGCTGACGGTGCGCGAGGGGCAGACGGCGGTCTTCATCCACGAGGGTCAGCTCGCCGACATCTTCCGCCCCGGTCTCTACATGCTGGAGACCAACAACATGCCGGTGATGACGACGCTGCAGCACTGGGATCACGGCTTCCGCTCGCCGTTCAAGTCGGAGGTCTACTTCGTCAACACCAACCGGTTCACGAACCTCAAGTGGGGCACGAAGAACCCGATCATGCTGCGCGATCCCGAGTTCGGGCCGACGCGGGTACGCGCCTTCGGCAGCTACACGGTGAAGGTCTCCGACGCCGGGCGCTTCATGACCGAGATCGTGGGGACAGACGGCGAGTTCACGACCGACGAGATCACCTTCCAGATCCGCAACATCATCGTGCAGGAATTTTCCCGCGTCGTGGCCTCCTCGGGGATCCCGGTCCTCGACATGGCCGCCAACACGGCCGAGTTCGCGAAGCTTGTCGCGGGCCGAATTTCCGAGACGATCGCGGCCTACGGCCTGACGCTGCCCGAGCTCTACATAGAAAACGTCTCGCTGCCGCCCGCGGTGGAGGAGGCACTCGACCGCCGCACGTCGATGGGGGTCGTGGGGGATCTCGCGAAATACCAGCAGTTCCAGACCGCCGAGGCGATGCGCGCGGCCGCCGAGAACCCCGGCGGCGACGGCGGCATGGGCGCGGGTCTGGGAATGGGCATGGGCAT
>CAZUVG010000397.1:2318-3301 GCA_964623765.1 uncultured Roseicyclus sp. | reverse complement strand
AGCGCCTGCGCACCGGTATCGATCAGCGCGAACCCGTGCAGCGGGTTCGCCTGGCAACCGAGAACTACACCGAGCTTTTCGAGCGCTTCACCTTCCTGCGCTACTTCTGGAACTCCACCTTCATCACGCTGATGTCCACCGCGATCATGCTGCTGGTCAATTCCATGGCCGCCTTCGCCCTGTCGAAGTACCATTTCCGCGGGCGCACGACGGTACTGCTGCTCGTGATCTCCACCCTCATGATCCCGCAGACGGTGGTCCTGGTGCCGTTGTTCCTGATCGTGACCGAGATGGGCATGTTCAACTCGCTCTGGGGCGTCATCATCCCGGGTGCCGCGACGCCCACTGGGGTGTTCCTTCTCAGGCAATACATGCTGACGATCCCGGACGAGATTCTCGACGCCGCCCGAATGGACAAGGCCAGCGAGTGGAAGATCTTCTGGCGCATCGTCGTGCCGCTCTCGGCGCCCGCCATCGCCGTTCTCGCCATTCTCGCCATCATGTGGCGCTGGAACGACTTCCTCTGGCCGCTGATCGTGCTGACCCAGTCGGAGAATTTCACCCTTCAGCTGGCGCTCAATTCCTTCCAGGGGGAGCTTCTGACCGACTGGTCCTCGCTGCTGGCGATGACGGTACTGACGCTCCTTCCCATCGCCTGCGTCTTCATGTTCCTGCAGAGGTACATCGCCACGGGGATCGCATCGACCGGCGGCAAGTGACGGTCGCAACGACAAAGAGAGGGGACAAGGTATGGCACGGCTGGAGCTGCGCGACGTGCGCAAGTCCTACGGCGCGGCCGAGGTGATCAAGGGGGTCAGCCTTACGGTCGAGCACGGCGAGTTCTGCGTCTTCGTCGGCCCGTCGGGCTGCGGGAAGTCGACGCTCCTGCGCATGATCGCGGGGCTGGAGGACATCACCGACGGGCAGGTCGCCATCGGCGGCGATGTCGTGAACCGCATCCCGGCGGCCGACCGGGGCCTTGC
>CAZUVG010000397.1:0-2308 GCA_964623765.1 uncultured Roseicyclus sp. | reverse complement strand
CTTGCCATGGTATTCCAGTCCTACGCGCTCTACCCGCACATGACGGTGCGGCAGAACCTGTCCTTCGGGCTGGAGAACATCGACACGCCGAAGGCGGAGATCACCGAGAAGGTGGCGCAGGTCGCGAAGATGCTCCAGATCGATTCCCTGCTGGAACGGCGGCCCAAGGACCTCTCCGGCGGCCAGCGCCAGCGGGTCGCCATCGGGCGCGCCGTCGTGCGCGAGCCGCGGGTGTTTCTCTTCGACGAGCCGCTCTCGAACCTCGACGCGGAGCTGCGCGTGGACATGCGCGGCGAGATCTCCTCGCTCCACAAGCGCCTTGGCAACACCATGATCTACGTCACCCACGATCAGGTCGAGGCCATGACCATGGCCGACAAGATCGCGGTCCTGCGCCTCGGGGAACTGGAGCAGTTCGGGCGCCCGCTCGACCTGTTCAACGCGCCCGAGAACCTCTTCGTCGCGGGCTTCATCGGCTCGCCGCGGATGAACTTCCTGAGGGGTACCGTGGGCGAGGACCGCACGCAGCTCCAGCTCGACACCGGCGATGACGTGAGTCTCCCCGGGCAGGGCTTCGCGCAGCGGCCGGGGCAGAAGGTGACCCTCGGAATCAGGCCCAACGACCTCCAGCCCGTAAAGGGCGGGGCGCTCCATGCCCAGATCGGGTCGGTCGAACAGCTGGGCTCGGACAGCTATCTCTACGGCAAGTTCAAGGACGGCACGCCCGTCACCGTGCACAACCCCGGCCAGACTCGGGTGCAGCCCGGCGACAGCGTGACGCTTAGCGCCGAGGGCGCGATCCACCTGTTCGACACGGACAGCGGGCGGACCCTGCGGATGTGAGCGTCCGCCCCGAGCCTCACGGCACGTCGTGCCCCAGACCGGCAATGTAGATCTCGAACCAGTCCTCGCGCGACAGCTCCACCTTCGTTGCGGCGGACAGCCCCCGGATGCGGTCGATCGAGTTCGTCCCCATGACCGGAACGATCCGCGCCGGGTGCCGCAACAGGAACGCCACGGCAACGTCGCCGGGGCTCGCATCCTGCTCGTTGCCGATCCGCGTCAGCACCTCGCGCACGCCCGCGCCCTCGGCACCGAAGATCCGGCCGCCCGCAAGCGGCGACCACGCCATGACCGGGTGCCCGTGCTGCTGGTGGAAGGCGAGGTCGCCGTTGGTGAAAGGCGACAGGTGCATCGCCGAGATCTCGATCTGGTTCGTCACGAGCGGCGTGGACATGGCCGATTGCAGAAGGTCCCAGTCCCATGGCCGGAAGTTCGAGACGCCGACGGCGCGCACCTTGCCCGAGGCCACCATGTCGTCGAGCGCGCGCCCCGTCTCCTCGTGGTCCATCAGCGGGTCCGGTCGGTGGACGAGGAGAAGGTCGATCCGGTCGGTCGCCATGTCCGTCAGCGACGTCTCGACCGCCGTCCGCATGTAGGCCGCGGTCGTGTCGTAATGCTTCACCCGCGCGTGCGCGTTGCGCCCCGCTGGCGCCACGATGTCGAACTTCGACACAAGCTCCACCCGGTCGCGCAGCCCCGGGCTTGTGCGGAAGGCCGCGCCGAGGAGCGCCTCGGCCCCGTAGTCGCCGTAAATGTCGGCCTGGTCCATCGTCGTGATGCCCTGTTCGAGGCACGCTTCGACCTTGGCCTGCACATGGGCGGGCGAAGTGTCGGAATCGTCGCCCAGCCGCCACATCCCGTAGACGATGCGAGAGAGTTCCAGCTCCCCCACCGCGATCCGTTCCATCAGCGTCTCTCCCCGTTTCCAAGCGGTGTGTCGGGCGTGCCCGCGGGCACGCGCCCGTATTCGTGCGGCAGCGAGCAGGTCTTGAGTTCCGGCATCACCAAACGGCCGAAATGCCTGCATTCCTCCATGTGTGGATAGCCCGAGAAGATGAAGGCGCGCACGCCCATCTTCCGGTATTCCTCGATCTCCGAAAGAACCTGGTCGGCCGAGCCCACGAGCGCCGCCCCACAGCCCGAGCGCGCTCGCCCGATCCCCGTCCAGAGATGCGGCTCGACGTATCCGTACTGGTCGGCCAGCTCCCGGGCGCGGGACTGGTGGCTGACCCCGAGGCTACCGGCATCGAGGGCGCGTTCGCGGATCAGCTGGCCGAACTCGTCGTCGAGCTTGGAGACGAGGTGCTCTGCATACTCCCGCGCTTCCGCTTCGGTGTCGCGGACGATGACGTGAACGCGCAGGCCATAATCGAGGGTTCTGTCATATTTTTCGGCGACTTCGTTGACGGATTTCATGCGCTCTGCGATCTGGTCCTTGGGCTCGGGCCACATCAGGTAGACGTCG
>CAZUVG010000396.1:2853-3302 GCA_964623765.1 uncultured Roseicyclus sp. | reverse complement strand
GGATCACGCGCGAGACGGTGTCATTCGAGGACTGGGTGGCTTACGTGCTGGCGCAGTTCTCCTACCACTTCGCCTTCTTCGGGCTGCTGTTTTCATGCTGGGTGCTGTTCCGGTCGAACATCCTCAGCCCGGTGGTGCGCGAGACGGCGAAGGTCACCTCGATGGTCTTCACCATCCTGATCGGCTCGCAGCTTCTGAACCTCGTGCTCATTTCCTTCGGGGGCGAGCATCACATCCAGCAGTACCTGCGCAGCTTCGACAACGAGATCGTCGTCTTCTTCGTTGTGATGCTGATCCTGTTCATCCTGGGCTTCGTGCTCGACTTCCTCGAGATCATCTACATCGTGATCCCCATCGTCGGGCCGGTGATCTACGGCGGCACGCTGGACCCGGCCTGGGTCACGATCATGATCGCGGTGAACCTGCAGACGAGCTTCCTGACGCCGCCC
>CAZUVG010000396.1:0-2843 GCA_964623765.1 uncultured Roseicyclus sp. | reverse complement strand
TCACCGCCGTCTGGCTCGGCGTGATGATCGGGCTCAACATCCAGACCTCCTTCCTCACGCCGCCCTTCGGCTTCGCGTTGTTCTACCTGCGCGGCGTGGCGCCGCCCGGCGTGACGACGGGGCACATCTATCGCGGGGTGCTGCCCTTCGTCCTGATCCAGGTGCTGGGGCTGGTGCTGCTCTACCTCTTCCCCGGCATCGTGACGATCCTGCCGGACCTGTTGGGTTAGCGGCGCTTTAAGACGGAGAAGGGGGGCATTGCCCCCCTTTTTCCTTCATGTCGGTGGCTGGATCAGGTCCCAGCGGTTGCCCCAGGGATCACGCCACCGAGCCACGCGGCCGTAGGCCTCGTCGCGCGGCTGCTCGAGGATGGTTCCGCCCGCGGCCCGGATCCGGCCAGCGTCGCCTTCGAAATCTCCCGTTGAGAGGAAGAAGGCCACCCGGTCGCCCGCCTGCGCGCCCAACGCGCTGTCCTGCGCGGGGGTCGTCGACCGGGCGAGCACCAGCTCCGCCCCGCCGCCCGGGGGCGCGACCACCAGCCAGCGCTTCCGCCCCTCGTCGCGATCCTCGACGCAGGTCCAGCCAAGGCCATCCACGAAGAATGCGATTGCCGCGTCGTAGTCGGGAACCAGCAGCGTGACGCGGAAGAGCAAGCCTCAGTCGCCGCGCAGGTCGGGCAGGGTGATCTGGGCCACCTGCTGGGCGATGGGATCGACCGACAGGGGATGGGTCTGGTTGGAATAGTCCTGCGGATCGCCGAGCGGCTGCCAGGCACCGTCCACGTAGACCTCGATTGCGGGGAACTGCGCCTTGTAGCCCATCTTGTCCGACCCCGGCACCCAGTAGCCTAGGTAGACGTAAGGCAGTCCCGCCTCCCGCGCGAGATCCACGTGATCGAGAATCACGTGCACGCCGAGCGAGTTCTTACGTTTGTCGGGGTCGAAGAAGGAATAGACGAGGCTCAGGCCGTCGTCGAGGATGTCGGTCAGGCAGACGGCGGTCAGCGCGTCGTCCCGATCCGTGTCGCGGTACTCGACCACGCGGGTCTTGACCGGCGTCTCCTCGATCATCGCGGCGAACTCGAAGACGTCCATGTCGGCCATGCCGCCATCGGCGTGGCGCGCGTCGAGATAGCGGCGGAACAGCGCATACTGCTCCTCGGTGGCCCAGGCGGAACGGGCGCTCCGCACAAGGCTCGCGTTGCGCTTCCGCACGCGCTTCTGGCTGCGTCGGGGGACGAAGTCTGCCACGCGGATCCGGGCCGAGAGGCAGGCCGCGCATTCGGTACAGGACGGGCGGTAGAGCACGTTCTGCGACCGGCGGAAGCCCTGCTTCGAAAGCGCGTTGTTCAGCTTCTCCGCCTGCTCGCCCTGCAGCGCCGTGAACAGCTTTCGCTCGCGCCGCCCGTCGAGATAGGGGCAGGTCTGCGGGGCCGTCACGTAGAACTGCGGCGCGATTGGGAGGGTATGGCGCATGGAAGGTCCGGTCGGGGTCGTCCGCTGGAGTTGATCAGGCGTCAGCCTGCCTCAGTCCGGCGGCAGCCCGCAACACCATTTTTGTCGCGTGGTTACCCGGGCGCACGGCCGCTCAGCGCGGCCGGTTGATCGCCGCCGTGCCGAGAACGTGATCGTGCAGGCCCTGGTGACGGCGGGAGAAGCCGATCAGGCCGATCGAGATCAGCTGCAGGACCAGCGAGATCGAGAGGATGAGGTAGAGGCCCGTGTGAAACACCGCCTCGCCCCCCGACAGCCGCTGGCCGAGCGCATTGCGCAATTCGAGGTTCATCAGCCGCATGCCGAGCGTTGCGGATCCCGAAGCGATCGTGGCCGAGCGGTAGAGGAAGGCGACGGTCGCGTAGAGGATCGGCCAGATCCACAGCAGCACCGTCAGCGTCAGGAACCCGAGGATCAGCGAGATCGTCGCGATGATCGCCACGTCCACGAGCCAAGCGAAGAAGCGCTTGGCAGGTACGCCGTCGTAGAAGGCGCGGTCGTAGTCGGGATCGGGCAGGCCGGGCGTGTGGGTCATCGTTTGCGTCATGGCGTGAAGGGATCCGTCTGAAAAGGGATATCTGGTCGCGGCCCCCGCCTGATTGAAGGGGGCCGGGAACCGGCCGGACTCGTCTCTCCCGCGTGAGACGATGGCCCCGCCCCGGAAGACCGGGCCGGGGCAGGGAATCAGGCCTCGGCCGTGTCGTCGTGCGACTTGCGGATGCGTTCTTCCATGAACTGGTCGAACTCGGCCTTGTCCTTTGCCTCCCGCAGCCGCTGCAGGAAGCTTTCGAAGGCTTCCTGTTCCTCCTCGAGGCGGCGGAGCGTGTCGGCCTTGTAGGCGTCGAAGGCGCTGTTGCCGGAGGATGCGAAGGTATGGCGGGTCATGGCACGGCTCTTGCCGCAGCTTCCTTTGAACATGCGCTTGCTCCAGATCATGTAGGCGAGAAGGGCGAGGCCGATGGGCCAGAACAGGACGAATCCCAAAACCATGGCGGCGATCCAGGCGCCCTTGCCACGGGCGTCGAGCCAGGCCTCGGCGCGGCCGAACCAGCCCTGGGCCTCCTGGAGCATGGGGGTCGAGGTCGTGGACATGAGGTCTCCTTTCCGTTTCCGGCGCGTGCCGCCGAGAATGTTAATGTTAATCACATTCACGAATATGGCGTGGCTCCGCGCCTGTGCAAGAGGGAAGTGAATCTTTTTCACATTTTTCCCGCAGCGTCATTTCGCGGGGCACCCGGTAATAGCGGCTTGCGAAGCCGCGGGTCGTGATCCAGTGCGCTTCGGCGTCGGTTTCCGACCTGCGGATCGCTTCGGTGGCCCCGGGGGCCATTGTCGGGCCGGGCGCTTCGG
>CAZUVG010000395.1:0-3304 GCA_964623765.1 uncultured Roseicyclus sp. | reverse complement strand
TGGGAGACGCAGGACGGCGCGCCGCTCGTCCTGTTCGGCATCCCCGACGAGGAGGCGCGCGAGAACCGCATGGCCGTCGAGATCCCTGGCCTTGCCTCGCTGATCCTGACGCATGAGTGGGACGGTGAACTCACCGGCCTGAACGATTTCGTCACCGAGGAGGGCGAGGTGCTTCACCCGCCGGTCGCGCCGGTCTTCTGGTCGTTCCGCGTGATGGTCGGCACGGGCGTCGCGATGCTCGCGATCAGCTGGGCCTCGGTGTGGTTCATGTGGCGCCGCCGCCACCTTCACGAGGGACGCTGCCGTCGGCTCGCCGTCGAGGGCCTGCCGAAGCCGCTTCTCTGGGCGCTCGTGCCGATGGCCTTCTCGGGCTGGGCCGCGACGTTGGCGGGCTGGTACACGACCGAGATCGGCCGGCAGCCCTGGCTGGTGCAGGGCGTCATGACGACCGAGATGGCCGTGGCCGAGGTGCCGGCGCCGATGGTGGCGGGCACGCTCCTGACCTATCTCGCGATCTACGCCGCCCTTCTCTTCGCCTACATCGGCGTCATCGTCTACCTCGCGCGGAAGGCCGCGAAGGGGGACGACATGCCCATGAGCGGCATGACCCATTCGGGCCAGGCCGAAGTCGAAGTCATAAGCCCTGCGGAGTAAGTCCATGCTACCCGATTTCGCGAACCCCGCCGACTGGCTGCCATGGGCCTTCGCCTCGCTCGTGGGGCTGTCGATCCTGATCTACGTGATCCTCGACGGGTTCGACCTCGGCGTCGGCATCCTGTTCCCCTTGGCCGAGAAGGCCGAGCAGGACCGGATGATCGGCTCCATCGGGCCCTTCTGGGACGCCAACGAGACATGGCTCGTCCTCGCCGTGGGCCTCCTGCTCGTCGCCTTTCCGGTGGCGCACGGAATGATCCTGTCCACGCTCTACCTGCCGGTCTTCGTGATGCTCGTGGGCCTGATCCTGCGCGGCGTGGCCTTCGAGTTCCGCGCCAAGGCGCAGGACCGGCACAAGCGGCTCTGGAACCGCCTGTTCTTCGCAGGTTCCGTCATGACGGCGCTCGCGCAGGGGTTCATGCTCGGCCTCTATGTCATGGGGCTGGAGACGACGCTCGCGACCTATGCCTTCGCGACGCTGACGGCCGTGTTCCTCGCGGTCGGCTACAGCTTCATCGGCGCGACATGGCTCGTCCACAAGACGGAAGGGCCGCTGCAGCTGAAGTCGGTGCAATGGGCGCGCGAGAGCCTCTGGGGCGTGATCCTCGGCATCGGCGCGGTGTCGCTTGCCACGCCATTCGTGAGCCCGCGCATCCTCGAGAAGTGGTTCACCTTGCCCGAGGTATTCTACCTCGCGCC
This sequence comes from uncultured Roseicyclus sp., assembly GCA_964623765.1. Lineage (GTDB taxonomy): Bacteria > Pseudomonadota > Alphaproteobacteria > Rhodobacterales > Rhodobacteraceae > Roseibacterium. The sequence goes on along the minus strand of CAZUVG010000395.1, from coordinate 1,951 downwards.
GCTGCCGATCGTGTCCGGCCTGCTGATCGCGGCGCTCTGGACGATGCTGCGCGGTATGCCCTTCGCGGAAGACCGGCGCTCGTGGCTGCCCTTCGCCGTGGCCTCGGCCCTCTTCGCGCTGGCCTACGTGGGCATGGCCTACAGCTTCTACCCCTACGTGGTGCCCGAGCGGCTGACGATCTACGAGGCGGCGGCGGCGCCCGAGAGCCTTCTGATCATCCTGATCGGCGCGCTCTTCGTCGTGCCTGTGATCCTGGGCTATTCGGTGCTGGCCTACACGATCTTCCGCGGCAAGGCGACGGAACTGCGCTACGACTGACGGCGAGGGGGCTCCGCCCCCGTCCTTCGGACTCCCCCGCCGTATTTGGAACAAGAAGAAGGCGGGCCCCTTCACCGGGGTTGCAGCGACGACCGAAAGGACCCGCCGCAACCTTCAGAGGTCGATCGTCACGCCGGGCAGGTTCAGGGCGCGCATGAGGTCGCGCAATTCCTGACGGGCGGCGAGGTTCGAGACGTTCAGGCGTTCCACGCCGAGTTCCCGCAGGTCGAGCAAGGTCATGCCGGTCGGGAAGAGCTCGCGGAAGATGACGCGTTCGGAAAAGCCGGGCGCGACGCGGAAGCCGATGCGTTTTGACAGGTCCTCGAGCGCGCGGCCAACCTTGCGCTTGTTGTGCATCTCCTGCGCGCCCAGCCGGTTTCGCACCACGATCCAGTCCATCGCCCTCAGGCCCGCCTTCGCGCGGAGCTGTCGGGCGTGCCAGACCATCTCGGAATAGACGGAGGGGCCCTTGATCTCGTAGCTGTCGGGGTCGATCCGCGCGAGCAGGTCGAAATCGACGAAACTGTCGTTCATCGGCGTGACGAGCGTGTCCGCGAGGCTGTGGGCCACCTGGCTGAGGCGCGTGTGGCTGCCGGGACAGTCGATCACGATGAAGTCGCAGGTTCCCTCGTGTTCGGCCACCGCGGCCGAGAGGCGACGGTCGTAGAGGTTCTCGCCTTCCGCCAGGGTGGCGGCATCGATCGCGGGCAGGTGCATCGTGATCGGGCAGGCCATGTCCAGACCGCGCTTGGAGATGGTGTTCTGCCGGTTCTCGACGTAGCGCCCGAAGCTCCGCTGGCGCAGGTCGAGGTCCAGCGCGCCGACGACATGGCCAAGCCGCGACAGCGCGGTCGCGACATGCATCGAGGTGGTCGATTTGCCCGAGCCGCCCTTCTCGTTTCCCAAGACGATGATATGTGCCACTGCCCGCGTGCCCCGAATCCAGTTGGAGCCCCAATATCTCGGCACCCTCGTTCCGTGGGACGCCAGCATTTGGGGCAGTATAGGTCACGCGCGCGCCGAGGTTAAGCGGCAAATCGCGGTTCGGGCGGTCGTTCACTCTGCACCAGCCGCCAACGCGAAACGCCGCCCCGGTCGGAGCGGCGTTGGCGAAATGGAAGATGGGGCAGGCTTCAGAAGCCGAGGCCCTCGTATTTCTTCTTGAACTTCGACACGCGGCCGCCCTGATCCATGAGCCGGGTGGAGCCGCCGGTCCACGCCGGGTGCACGGAGGGGTCGATGTCTAGGGAGAGCGTGTCGCCCTCCGCGCCCCAGGTCGAGCGCATCTGCACGACGTCGCCATTGGTCAGTTTCACGTCGATGACGTGGTAGTCGGGATGGATGTTCTTCTTCATCTGTCCGCGCTCCTTCAGGCCTTTGCGCCGTCTTTGGGCTTGTAGGTGGAATCCTCGGCGATCCGGGCCGACTTGCCGCGGCGTGCGCGCAGGTAGTAGAGCTTCGCTCGGCGGACCTTGCCCCGGCGCACGACCTCGATCGAATCGATGTTCGTGGAATAGAGGGGGAAGACCCGCTCCACGCCCTCGCCGAAAGAGATCTTGCGGACAGTGAACGACCCCGCGATGCCGCTGCCGTTCTTGCGCCCGATGCAGACGCCCTCGAAGTTCTGCACGC
>CAZUVG010000394.1:0-3305 GCA_964623765.1 uncultured Roseicyclus sp. | reverse complement strand
TCCTCGAGCGTGCGGACGCGCCGCAGGCAGGGCGGGGCCGAGATGCCGACGCGCTTGGCGAGCTCGACGTTCGTCATGCGCCCGTCGGCCTGCAACTCGGCAAGGATGCGGCGGTCGATCGCGTCGAGCTTGGTGTTGGGCATGGGGCGCGGCTCTGCTTCGTCCGGTGTCGCTGCCGCGGTTTCTTGCACGATCCCCGCCGGGATTGGAAGTTTATTTCTCGGTCGTGGAATAATCTTGCTCCAGCCCCGGGCACACGACGCCAGACGGCCGCAGCGTAAAGGCGCGCGGGCAGGACTTCCATCCGCGGCGACGAGGGCATACGTCTGGGGGCGGATCGCGCGCGACCTGCACCGCATCGAGAGGAAGGAGCCACACCATGCCCGACACCCGCCATACCCGCCTTCTCATCATCGGTTCGGGCCCCGCGGGCTACACCGCCGGCGTCTACGGCGCGCGCGCGATGCTGGAGCCGATCCTCGTGCAGGGCATCCAGCCCGGCGGCCAGCTCACCATCACCACCGACGTGGAGAACTGGCCCGGCGACGCGACCGTCATGGGACCCGACCTGATGGTGCGGATGGAGGCCCATGCGAAGGAAATGGGGACCGAGATCGTCTCCGACCACATCGGCGCGCTCAACCTGTCCAGGCGCCCCTTCACCGCCTCTGGCGACAGCGGCACAACCTACACCGCCGACGCCGTGATCCTCGCCACCGGCGCGCAGGCGAAATGGCTGGGCCTGCCGTCCGAGGAGCATTTCAAGGGCTTCGGCGTCTCGGCCTGCGCGACCTGCGACGGGTTCTTCTACCGCGGCAAGGAGATCGTCGTGGTCGGCGGCGGCAATACGGCGGTGGAGGAGGCGCTGTTCCTCACGAACTTCGCCTCGAAGGTCACGCTCGTTCACCGCCGCGACTCGCTGCGTGCCGAGAAGATCATGCAGGACCGGCTGTTCCGGAATCCCAAGATCGAAGTGGTCTGGAATCACACGATCGACGAGGTCGTGGGCGGAGAGGAGCCGCGCGGCGTCGAAGGCGTGGTGGTCAGGCATGTCGAAACGGGCGAGACGCGCACCATCCCCTGCGCCGGCTTCTTCGTCGCGATCGGGCACGCGCCGGCGACGGAACTGGTGAAGGACCAGCTCGAGCTGCACAACGGCGGCTACGTGAAGGTGGAGCCCGGCAGCACGCGGACGTCGATCCCGGGCGTCTTCGCCGCGGGGGACGTGACCGACCATATCTACCGGCAGGCCGTCACAAGCGCCGGGATGGGCTGCATGGCCGCGCTGGACGCCGAGAAGTGGCTTGCCGAGCAGGAGGGGGAGGAGACATCGGATGCCGGCGTCTACGCGGCCCCGATCGACGCGGCGGAGTGACGCCGGCCGGAATGCGGTTGCACGCTCGCCGTACCCCGTGTCGCCGCGTGGCGACGATTCGCCGTAGAGCTGCCTGACAAGCGCATGGCAGCGGGCGCCGCAGTCGCTCACGCAGATGATCCGCAGGCCCGGGCGGCCGAGGACGTCAACGGCCGTCGAGAAAGGATGCGCCCGGCCGCAGGATCTCGATCCGCCCGGCCGGAAGCAGCCACAGTGTCGGGTAGATCGACAGGAACCCCGCGCCGATCCGGAGAAGGTCCGCGTCGGTTTCGGAGCGGGCATCCTCCGGCCCGCCGGCCTCCACCAGCCGCACGGTCAGATCGGCAAAGACGGCGCCGCCGAGGGAAAGCTCCGCAAGATGCGCGCGGTCCCGGTCGATCGTCAGCGCGTTGGCAGCGCGCAGGTCGTCCATCGCCCCGGCACGAAGGTAAAGCGTGCCACCGTCGCCAGTGTCGAAGTCCACGGCGATCTGTCGGCCGGCGACCGCAGCGACCGAGGTCGGCAACGCGCCTTCGCCGGGTGTGACCTCGATCCGCGCCAGCACGTCGCTTCCGGAGGGTGGCGCCACCGTCAGGGCGCCCTGCGCGTCGGTTCTAAGGACGGTCAGACGGCGGCGGTCGTAGTCGAGCAGGAAGGCCTCCCCATCGACCGCGGGGGCGCCGACGAACCCGAGAAAGTCCGGCCCGAGCAGTTCCTCCGCGAAGCCGAAGTTGCCGCTCCGGATGGCATCGCCGGTCGCGTAGTTGCGCCCGCCGATCGCGACCGGCGGCGCTTCGTGCTGCCGCACTTCTATCGTCTGCCCCGAGGCGGCGCGGCCCTCGGCCAGAAACGTGCCGGCGTCGAGCGGAACCGCGTCCCTGTTGAGGAAGACCACGTCCGGCGTGCCAGTATCGAACATCACACGCCCGGCGACCCCTCCGATCTCGGCGGCGATCATCGGCTTGCCGTCGCCGATCGTGAAGGGGATTTCGCGCCGGTCCTCGTCTGGCCCCAGCAGGTCCGCGACCGCCGGGAACGATAAAGCGAACGCCGGGAGGATCGACGTCAACAGGACCAGGAGATACCGCCTCGGGCGAAGTCTGCGCCAATGCGGGACAATCATCTCTCAGCCGTCCGTGGGCGTGGCGCCGCCCGCCTCTGCCCCCGCGGCGCCATCCTCGAGCGGCAGCCCGTCCTCCCACTCGGTCTCTAGCACGTCGCCGGAGGCGTAGCGCATCACGCCTTCGCCCTGACGGCGGCCGTTGACGAACATGCCTTCATAGACGTCGCCGTTGGAATAGGTGGCCACGCCCATGCCGTTGATCTCGCCATCGGCCCATTCGCCCGTATAGGTGAAGCCGTCGGGCATGGTCAGCGTGCCCTCGCCCTCGCGCTGGCCGGCGACGAACCCGCCCTCGTAGACGGTGCCGTCGGCATAGGTCGCAACGCCCTCGCCGTGGCGCAGGCCGTCCTCCCATTCGCCCTCGTAACGGTAGCCGTCGGGATGGCTCATCACGCCCTGACCATGCTGCCGGCCGTTGAGGAACTCGCCCTCGTAGACGAGGCCGTTGGCGTAGCGCGCCACCCCCGTGCCCTGGATGACGCCCGCGTCCCATTCTCCCTCGTAGGATGAGCCGTCGGGATAGGTGATCGTGCCCCGGCCATGTGCGAGATCGTCGCGGAAGCTGCCGACATAGACCGAGCCGTCGGGATAGGTCACCTCCCCCTGCCCCGCGATGCGCCCGTCGCGCCACTCGCCGACATAGCGGTAACCGTCGGCGCCCACGAAAGTGCCCTCCCCGTGGCGGCGGTCGTCCTCGAAGGTGCCCTCGTAGATGTCGCCGTTGGCATAGACCACGCGTCCATCACCCTCGCGACGGCCGTCGGCGAGCGTGCCGGTGTAGACATCGCCACCCGGCTGGGTGAGCGTGCCCTCGCCGTTCATCTGGCC
>CAZUVG010000393.1:0-3330 GCA_964623765.1 uncultured Roseicyclus sp. | reverse complement strand
GAGTCGCCCGACCCCCCCTTTGGGACCGTTCCAGCGTGGGTTCGGAATCGCCCTGCCCCCGCTGGCCGCACGAAACGCATGTCGCTTCAGGGAGTTACACGCGCGGCCCGGTGCCCTTAACTTAAAATAACCCGATTCTAACACCGTGCGGCCGGGAGAAGTTTTCCGCCCCCGGCGGCCGCGACAGACCCCAAGGGCGCGATTTTGCTGAGAAAAGCATGTGGATGTGCGGGTTTCGCTTCCATGTGCGCCGAATCGTGGTATGTTAGGGGAAACATGGCACATGGCGGCGCCGGCAGCCCTTCCCAGCAAGGACGCGCGGCCAGCCGGAGGCAAGAGCCCCGGAAGAGGGCGCGAGGCGGAGACACGGGCGACGAGCCCGGGGCAGAGAGGCGAGCGGATGGCCAGAGGCAGCGGCGAGGCGGCGGCGACGCCCCCCTATTTCAACATCGACCCCGACCAGGCTTTGGCGGAGCTGGGCCACGACGTCACCACCGCCCGCTTCGCCGAGATCGCCGAGACCTGCGCGCGCGGCCGGGCCGACCTCGCCTCCCGCGGACTGGAGGAGGGCCGGTCGAAGAGCCTGCGCCGGTTCTCCACCTGGGAGATCACGCGCTACCTCATCCCCGTCGCGCCGGCCCATTTCCGCCGGGTGCTGAAGGGCAACCCCGACCTCCCCCAGGGCCGCAGCGAAACCGACGGCGGCGCGAAGTGGTTCACCCTCGACGAGGTGCTCGCCTTGCGCGCCCATTTCGCCGCCGAGGGCTCGAAGTCGAAGGAATACCGCCCCTACCGCCCCGCGGGCCTGCCGGCCAAGATCGTCGCCGTGGCCAACTTCAAGGGCGGCGTGGGCAAGACCTCGACGGCCGCGCATCTGGCGATGTCGGCGGCGCTCGACGGCTACCGGGTGCTGGTGGTCGATCTCGACAGCCAGGGCTCGATGACCTCGATCTTCGGCGGGCGCATCGCCGATGAATGGCAGACGGCCTTTCCGATGCTGGGCCGGCACTACGCCGAATACCTGCGCGCGGAGAACCGGGCGCGGCAGGGCAGGGGGGAGCCGCCCCAGGCCCTTGACGAGACGCTGGACGAGGCGCTCAACGTCTCTGCGGCCGATCTGATCCAGACGACCCACTGGCCCAATATCGACCTGATCGGCGCGCAGCTCGATCTCTACTGGGCGGAGTTCCAGATCCCGGTCTGGCGCATGCAGGGGCGCGGCTGGAAGCTCTGGGACGCGCTCAGGGAGCGGCTGGAGGCCGACGGCGTGCTGTCGGAGTATGACATCGTCATCCTCGATACGCCGCCCGCGCTCGGGTATCTGACGATCAACGCGCTGGCGGCGGCCGATATCCTGCTTGTTCCCCTCGGCGCGTCATTCCTCGAATTCGACTCCACGGGCCGGTTTTTCGACATGCTCCACGCCACGTTTTCCTCGATCGAGGACACCGAGAACATGGCGGCCCGGGCCCTGGGCCTGTCGGAGACGCGCTTCGAATGGGACGCGGTGCGCGCGGTGCTGACGCGCTACGACGGCACCCAGCAGGCCGAGATGGCCTCGCTGATGCAGGTCTACATGGGCGCGAGCCTCAGCCCGTGGCGGCAGGATTACACCGCGCTGATCGGGCAGGCGGGCGAACAGATCGCCGGCATCTACGAGGCCGATTACCGCGATTTCAACCGCGAGACCTACGCGCGCGGGCGTGCCGCCTTCGACGAGACCTATGCAGGCTTCAAGCGGCTCCTGATCGGGGCCTGGCACCGGGACGCGGGCCTGCGCGCGGACCACGCGGCGGCGGAATAGGGCAGGGGAGAGAGACATGGCCAAACGCAAACGACTGTCGCCCGCGCTTCTTGCCGCCGATATCGGGGGTGAAACAGGCTCTGACAGGCCGTTAGAGACACATTCGCGCCCGCCCATCGCGCAGGTCGCGGGCGAGACGGCCGAACATGCCGCCTTCGCGGAAGTGACCCGCATGCTGACCGAGGCGCGCGAGGAGGGGCGGCTGATCCAGCGCCTGCCGCTCGAGCAGATCGAGACGGAGCACCTGGTGCGCGACCGCATGGCCTTCGACGCCGACGAGATGGCGGCGCTGGTGGCGTCGCTCCGCGCCCGTGGCCAGCAGGTGCCCATCGAGGTCGTGGCGCGCGAGACCAAGGACGGGCGCAACGGCTACGGCCTCGTCTCCGGTCTCAGGCGCGTCATGGCGCTGCGCGAGATCGGCGCGGCCGAGGTGCTGGCGCTGGTGCGCCGTCCCGAGACCTCGTCGGAGGCCTATCTCGCCATGGTCGAGGAAAACGAGATCCGCGCCGGCATCTCCTTCTACGAACGCGCGCGGCTGGCGGCCGAGGCGGCGAAGCTGGGCATCTATCCCGACCCTTCGGCGGCGATCGCGGCGCTGTTTTCCTCCGCCAGCCCCGCCAAGCGCTCCAAGATCGGCTCCTTCGTGCGGGTGCATGAGGCGCTCGGGGATGCCTTGCGCTACCCGGCGGCGATCCCCGAACGGCTGGGCCTTGCGCTGGCCGCGGCCCTCGACCGGGACGGGCAGGCGGCGGCGCGGCTGGCGCAGGCGCTGGAGGAGGCGATGCCGACCGACAGCGGGGCAGAGCGTGCGGTGCTGGAAAAGACCCTGAGCGAAGGCCCGAAAACAGGCTCTAAACCGCAAAACAGGTTCGAAACACCGCGCGAGATCGTCAAGGGCGTGAAGCTCGAGGCGCGACGGGGCAGGGTGGTCCTGTCGGGCGCCGGCGTGACCGAGGCGCTCAGCCGCGATCTCGAGGATTGGCTCGCTGCGCGCGGCTGAGCCCGACCTCTCCCGACGAAAGGAAAACGGGGCCCGTGCCGGCCCCCGTTTCGCATGCGAAAGCTGTCTCTCTTTGGCCCGTGTCAGGCGGCCAGGATGTCTTCCTCGTCAAGGTCCTCGTCATTGACCGTCGGCGTCTGGTCGGTCTCCTCGTAGGTGCCCTGCCCCTCGGTCAGGGCGTCCCAGATCTCGGCGTTCTCGGCGGCGTTGAGCTCGTTGCCCACGGTGGCCACGTTGATCTGCCCTGTGCCCTGGCCCGCGGTCCCGAGCGTCACCGTGACCTTGTCGCTGTCGTAATCCACCGTCAGCGTGGCGTCCTGATCGGCGCCAAGGCCGATGAACTCCACATCGTCGAACATGCCCACGACCTCGTCGGTATCCACGAGGATCTCCTCGCGCGCGTCGCCGCCGGCAATGGCGCCGATATCGATCAGGAGCGTGCCCTCGCCCATGTCGAAGGCCGAGAGGACATCCGGCGTGTCGTTGTCATGGGCGCCGGAGCGGAATTCCTCGATCGTGGAGAAGC
>CAZUVG010000392.1:1925-3333 GCA_964623765.1 uncultured Roseicyclus sp. | reverse complement strand
GCCCGCACGAGCTGCAGTGGTCCTTTCTTGCGGACGAGGCGGCCGACGTGGAGGGGGCATCGACCACAGCAGGGCGGCGGTCTCTCCCTGCCCCTCCCGGCTTCGCCCACCGTCCGCCCATTCGGCCACCGGCGCACGGGGCACGGGACTGAGCGAAAAGGCCGGGGTGGGGTCATGGCTCGGCAGGGACCGTGCTCGGCGCCCCGTCACCTTGCGGCGGGGCACTCCTGGTCCGCGATTCCCGCCAAGGCGCGGGCGCCGAGGTCTTCGGTGATGTATCGGCTCCAGCCCATCCGGAAGCCCTCACCCTCCTCGTTGTTGTTTACGAAGCTCGCGAGGAGATCGCCGTCGGGAGAGAACAGGAGCAGTCGCCCGGCGTTCTCCTCCTCCACGATGAGGTGGCCCGCGGGGAGCAGTTCGAAAAGGCCCTCGGTCTGTGTCCTTACGTCGTTGCGCTCCATCGCGTCCCGGAATGGGCTGGTGACGCTGTCGGTCTCGAAATCGTAGTAGAGGACCTCGGACACGTCTCGCACCCTGCTCCCGTAGCCGGTGTTGACGATATTGTTGTTGAAGATGGCGATCGTGTGGTCGTCGACGATATCGACGTCGTGCTGGGCCATCCACGGCCCTTCCTTCATCCAGACGATCTCGTCCGTCGAGGGGCGATACTGGATGATCGTCGAAAAACGACGCGCGCTCAGAAAGAGATCGCCCTTCTTCCAGAACGGGCCGTCTTCGGTCACCGGCTGGATGTCGTTGAGGTGGAACGGATCCTTCCAGTAGAAATCGGCGCCGAAGACGCGATGATACATGCCGTGGTCGATATAGATCCGCGGCAGGGACCGCTGGTATGTCACCACGCCTTCCGCCGACATGCGGGTCACCATGTCCTCGAGGAACCAGTCGGGCGTGCCGGGAAGATCCGAGCGCACGGCCAGCGACGGTATCCAGAAGCCTCCCTCGCCATCGGGCTCGGTCGAGTGGTGATAATGGGTGTCGTCCTTCATCCACACGCGTTCGCCGCAGGCCGAGATCCGGAAAAGCGGCGCGTAGTGGTCCTTCACGATCAGGTCGCCGTTCTCGAGCAGCAGAGGATGAATGGCCCGCCAGGCGTCGCGCCGCCAGGCCGTGTAGTCCATCCAGTTCCAGTCGCGGCGCGCATCCGAGAGCAACGCCTCTGCGTCGGGCCACCACTGGTGAACGACCGACAGGTCCGTCAGATCGTACAACTCGACGACATGTCGCTCGCGGATTCCGTCGTGGCGGCTCAGGAGGATGTAACCGGGGATGTCGGCGGGAAGGCCGCCCTCACCGATCCGCCATCCGCCGCTCCCCTCGAAGCGGGTCGGCTCCACGGACTGCATCCGCTCGTCCTCCTCGATCACCTCCTCCACCGACCACGGCGACC
>CAZUVG010000392.1:1194-1915 GCA_964623765.1 uncultured Roseicyclus sp. | reverse complement strand
ACGGCGTGGAGTACGTCTATTCCATGTCGCAGCGCGACCGGGCGATCATCACGGCGGCTTCTCCGAAGCTGCCGAACCTCGCCTTGCCGGCGGACATGTCGTAGACGACAGCCGCGAAAAAGACGGCTGCGAGCGCGCACAGGACGAGAATGAGGCCGACCACCCACAACTCGATCCGTCGGAAGAGCAAGCGCTCCAATCCCGTTTCCCCGCACTCTTTCCCCAGCCGCGCTATACGGTATCATCGGGGCGGACATGTCAACGGCCTGCCGTGTGGTGCCGCGAGGTGACGAGGGGCCCGACCGGCAGCCGAAGACGCGGCATGCCCGCCGGCGTTCAGGCCTCGGCTGCCAGATCGACGATCCGGCGGTAGATACCGCTCGCTTCGTCGAACAGGCCGCGGGAGTAGACACTGGTGTCGGCCGTGTCGGGCTTGGCGTGGAAATAGGACTCGAAGCCGAGGCGGCCCGGGGCGATCCCCAGCCCGTCGCAGAGGCGGATCATCGTCTTCTGCGGGGCCGCGCGGAGATCGTCCTGCAATACGAAGATGCAGCGTTCGCGGTTTTCGAGAATGTGGGTGAATACGTGAATCCAGTAATTCATCCAGTAGTCGCCGGTGTTCGGGTCGTGGCGCTCGGCGTCGAAGCCGGGAAAGCGGATCGGCTTGTGAATGCTGCCGAAATCGAAATGCCCGATATCGCGCATGTATCGTCGGATGAAG
>CAZUVG010000392.1:0-1184 GCA_964623765.1 uncultured Roseicyclus sp. | reverse complement strand
AAGTCGTCCTCGGCGTGCAGCCGCAGGAAGTTGAGATGCTGCCGAAGGAGCGACGCGGCGTGGCATTCGGGCCGGCGCAGCGGCACCACGATCCTGCAACCGGGGAACGCCGCCGGCAGATAGGCGAGACGTGCGATGTTGGCATTGTTCTTGGAGCAATACCGAAGCTGCGCCGCAGCCTCGACGCGCCCCTGCGCGAGCCGTGCGCGGGCGATCTTGTTCATGTGGTTGCCGAGGAACCGCTCGGCCTGCGGCCTGCGATCGGCAGGGCGCCAGAGGTCGATGCCGTCGCTGCGGTATTTATCCGGCCAGAAGAGCTTCCAGACCACTTCCTCGAAGGCTTCGGGGGTATCGAGGTCGATTTCGAGGCCGTCGCCGTGTGCCCTCTGGTGTCGCTCGACTGCACGCCGCTTTCCTCCCGAAAGGCGATTCCAGAGGATCGGAGACGTCACGAACGGCATGTCCCGATAGATGTGCGTCGCAAGACCGGGCACGTCGTGGAGCGCGTTGAGAAGGGCAGTCGTGCCCCCGCGTGCAAGCGAGGTGATGAAGATCGGCGCCTGCGCCGCGGTCGTCATGTCGCTCCCGATCACCCTGTCCTCGAGCCATGACGCCGTCTTGAGAACCGCCGGGCTCGAAAAGGCGAGCTCGTGGAAGAACCGGTCCGTGGCAGAGTAGGGGTCGGCGCCCGGCGCGGCAGACCGCGCGCCGCCCCCGCGGCGGCGGATGGTCTGGGCCACGAGAATGGCCGCGACGGACACCACGACGATGTAGTCGAGCCGAAGCATCAGCGCGAACACGGCAGTGCGGGGTGCCAGCCCGAGGGCATCGGCGGCATGGATCGGTGCCGCGGCGGCGCCCAGAGCAAGCGCGATCCGCCAGAAGATCTCGAATGAAGCGCGAATGAGGCCGAGGCCGGCCCGCCTGACGGCGACTTCCTTTGCGTCGTCGTCCAGCTCCGGATCCATCATCGTCGACAGACCGGCGGAGGTCATCGTCATGGCCCGGCGCGCAATCTGCACCACTCCGGTCGTCCACAGGCCCAGCCCGAACCCGGCGACCGCCAGCAGCGAAATGACGATGGCGCCGGCCATTCAGGCGGCGCCGCCTCCGTTGCGTCCGGCCGTCGGCTTGCGCGACCGCTTGAGCCGACGCTTCAGGGGAAACCAGACGAGCCCGACGAT
>CAZUVG010000391.1:0-3339 GCA_964623765.1 uncultured Roseicyclus sp. | reverse complement strand
TCAGCTTCCGGCGTGGAACGAGGCGCTGGGCCTGCCGCGGCCGTGGGACCAGCAATGGTCCATGCGGATGCAGCAGATCATGGCCTACGAGACGGACCTTCTGGAATACGGCGACCTGTTCGACGGCAACCCGGTAGTGGACGCCAAGGTTGAGGAACTCAAGGAGGGCGCCCGTGCGGAACTGGCGAACCTCGACGCCATGGGCGGTGCCATCGCGGCGATCGACTACATGAAGGCGCGGCTCGTGGAGTCCAATGCCGACCGTGTCGGCGCGATCGAGCGCGGCGAGACCGTAGTGGTCGGCGTCAACCGGTATACCCAGTCCGAACCCTCGCCGCTGATGGGCGAGGACGGCGGCATCATGGTCGTGGACCCGGCCGTGGAACAGGACCAGATCGACCGGCTGCGCGCCTGGCGCGAGGCGCGGGACGAGGCGGCCGTGCGCGCGGCGCTGGCCGAGTTGCGCCGCGCCGCGGCGGAGGGGCACAACGTCATGCCGGCCTCCATCGCGGCGGCGAAGGCCGGGGCGACCACCGGCGAATGGGCGGGGGAGATGCGCGCCGTCCACGGCGAGTATCGCGGTCCTACCGGCGTGTCCTCGGCGGTTTCCAACAGGACCGAGGGTCTCGAGGATATCCGCGCGGCCGTCGACGCCGTCTCGGACCGTCTGGGCCGGCGCGTGAAATTCCTCGTGGGCAAGCCCGGTCTCGACGGCCACTCCAATGGCGCCGAGCAGATCGCCTTCCGCGCACGGGACTGCGGCATGGATATCAGCTACGCGGGCATCCGCCTTACGCCTGCCCAGATCGTCGAGGCCGCGAGGGCCGAGGATGCGCATGTGATCGGCCTGTCGGTCCTGTCCGGCAGTCACGTACCGCTCGTGGAGGAGGTCATGGAACGCCTGCGCGCGGCGGGGCTCGATCACGTTCCCGTCATGGTGGGCGGCATCATTCCCGACGAGGACGCAGCCAAGCTAGAGGCGCTGGGCGTCGCCCGTGTCTATACGCCAAAGGATTTCGAATTGAATCGCATCATGATGGATATAGTGGCTTTCGCCGATCCGGAATCCATCGCGGCCGAATAGCAATAAGCCATGCTCTGCAGGCGGCTTTCGAGGCCTCTTGTAAATGACTCTCCCGTCCTGATATCAGGCTCGGGCCGGTGATATGCCGGCCAAGATGTCGAAGGACGATTAAGATGGCAATCAATCTGGAAAAGATGTCGCTGGAGGAACTGCACGACCTGAGAAAGCAGGTGGATGCGCAGATCCGGAACTACGAGAAGCGGAAGAAGAAGGAGGCAATTCTAGCCGCGCAGAAGGCGGCGCAGGAGCATGGCTTCTCGCTGGACGACATTCTCAGTGACAAGGGCAGCTCCAAGGGACTTCCCAAATACGCGAACCCGGCCGATCCCGATCAGACATGGACGGGCCGCGGACGCCAGCCCAACTGGGTCAAGGAGGCGCTGTCGAAGGGCAAGAGCCTCGACGACCTCGCGATCTGAGCGATGACGGTCCATATCGGCGCCAGCCCCGGCGATATCGCCGAGACCGTCCTCATGCCCGGCGACCCGCTTCGCGCGAAATGGGCCGCCGAGCGATTTCTCGACGATCCCGTCTGCATCAACGAGGTCCGGGGGATGCTTGGCTTCACCGGCACCTGGACGGATGCAGCGGGCACGTCCCGCTGCGTCACGATCCAAGGGTCGGGCATGGGAATGCCCAGCCTGTCGATCTACGTCAACGAACTGATCCGCGACTACGGGGCGAAGACGCTGATCCGCATCGGATCGGCCGGCGCGATGCAGACCCATGTCCGCGTGCGGGATCTCGTGCTGGCCATGACCTCGTCGACCCTGTCCACGCCCTCGCGGGGCATCTTCCGGGATCTGAACTTCGCCCCCTGCGCCGATTACGGCCTGCTCGAGGCCGCGGTCCACGCGGCGCGGTCCGGGGACGTTCCGGTGCATGTCGGCGGCATCTACTCCTCCGATGTCTTCTACGACGAGCGTCCCGACCTCAACGAGCAGATGACCCGCCACGGCATCCTTGCCGTCGAGATGGAGACGGCGGAACTCTACACGCTCGCCGCACGCCACGGCGTTCGCGCACTGGCGGTGCTCACCATCTCCGACCATCTGCTGACGGGCGAGGCGCTGCCCGCGGAGGACAGGCAGTCGAGCTTCTCCGACATGGTCGAGATCGCGCTCGCGGCGGCTTTCGCATGAGGCAGAAGCGGCATATCTCGGGGCGCACCGTGGGGGCGGTCGGCCTTGGCTGCATGAGCTTCGGCGGCATGTACGGCCCGACGGACGAGGCAGAAAGCTTTGCCTGCCTGGAGGAGGCGCTGGAACTGGGCGTCGATCACTGGGACGTGGCCGAGATTTACGGCATGGGCGTCTCCGAGGCGGTGATCGGCCGGTTCCTCGCGCAGCGGCCCGCGGAGGTCAGCATCGCCACCAAGGCCGGGATCTACACGAAACCCGAGCGCCACTTCCGCAACGACGCGGATGCGCTGCGTGGCTCGCTCGAAGGCTCGCTCAAGCGCCTCGGTCGCAGCCGGGTGGAGCTTTTCTACATCCACCGCCGCGAGGCCGAACGGCCCGTGGAGGAGGTGATGGAGACGCTCGTCGGCTTCCTCGAGGAGGGGATGATCGGCGGCATCGGCTTTTCCGAGATCGCGCCCGAAACGCTACGGCGCGCCTGCGCCGTTCACCCCGTCGCGGCGGTGCAATCGGAATACTCGCTCTGGACCCGCGATCCCGAAGCCGGGATGCTGGAGGCCTGCGCCGAGCTTGGCACGACCTTCGTCGCCTTCTCGCCCGTCGGCCGCGGCATCTTCGCCGACACCTTCCCCGACCCGGACACCTTCGCCACTGGCGATTTCCGGGCGAGCAATCCCCGCTTCAGCGAGCCGGACTACACCGCCAACAAGGCAGCCATCGCGCCCTTCCGCGACTGGGCCCGCGCCCGCGGATGGTCGACCCCCGCCGCTGCGGTCGCCTGGATCCTGCACCGGGGCGATCATGTCCTGCCGATCCCCGGCACGCGAAGCGCAGGGCACGTGCGGGACCTCGCGCAGGGGGCGGAGATCAGCTTCACGCCCGGCGAACTGGCGGAGATCGACGCGATGCTGCCCCGGGGCTTCGCCCGTGGCGCGCGCTATTCCGAGGACCAGTGGGCGGGGATCGAGCGCTACGGTTGAGCCCGGCACTGCCGCCGCTCGGGCGACGTTGCCGGGGTCAGATCACCAAGACGTCCAGCGGCGGGAAGCCGTTGAAGCCCACCGAAGCATAGGTCGAAGTATAGGCGCCGCAATGGCGGATCCAGATCCGGTCCCC
>CAZUVG010000390.1:0-3346 GCA_964623765.1 uncultured Roseicyclus sp. | reverse complement strand
GCTCCTGAAGACACTCGAGCGGGCGCGTTACGGCCGGCGCTCCGAGACGCTCGACGCGGACCAGCATGCGTTCGCCTTCGAGGAGATCGAGACTGGGCTCTCGGCCGCGAAGGCCAGCCTCGAGCCTGGCAAGCAGCGCGAGGAGACAGCGCCGCGGCAACGCAAGCCGCTGCCGGCGCACCTGCCGCGCATCGAGGTGGTGATCGAGCCGGACGCCACGCCGTGCGGCTGCGGAGCGTGCGATCGGGTCAAGATCGGCGAGGACGTGTCCGAGCGCCTCGACGTGGTGCCGGCGAAGTTCCGCGTGATCGTCACCCGCCGCCCGCGCTACGCCTGCAAGGCCTGCCGCGACGGCGTCGTCCAGGCCAAGGCGCCGCCACGCCTCATCGACGCAGGGCTGCCGACCGAAGCGCTGCTCGCCCAGGTCGCCGTCTCCAAGTATGCCGATGGCCTGCCGCTCTACCGTCAGGAGGCGATCACCGCCCGCGACGGCGTGGAGCTGAGCCGCAGCCTGATGGCCGCCTGGATGGGACGGATCGGCATCGAGCTCGAACCGCTGGCGACCCGCGTCTTCCACCACATCCGCGCCGGTCACCGCATCTTCGCCGACGAGACGCGGCTGCCCACGCTCGCCCCGGGCCGAGGCAAGACGAAGAGCGCATGGCTGTGGACCTACGCGCGCGACGATCGCCCCTTCGGTGGCACCGATCCGCCCATGGTGGCCTACCGCTTCGAGGACAGCCGTGGCGGCGAATGCCCCCTGCGTCACCTCGAGGGCTTCGCCGGGCTTCTCCAGGTCGACGGCTACGCGGCCTACAAGCGCCTCGCCGAGCCGGCTCGTCCGGGCGGCGCGGTCACGCTGGCCGCGTGCCGAGTAGGCGGGGTCGTTGCCGAGCCCCGCCCCTCACAGATCCGGACGTGCAGATTTCCCGCATCCGGTTCCTCACAGTCCAGCTTCGCTCACGTCCGGCTCCATTGATGCACGATCCGGGTTGGAGGCAGAGGATATCGGTTCAGCACCTCATGCATCCGGTCCCAGGTCGACTTTCCGGATCGGCTGCGGCGCGATAGCCGGCCCTTCCAGATGCGCTCGACCTGATGGTGGTACCACCGTAGACGCCGTCCGTTGCCCGTGATCCCGTAGTAGGCGTAGTGGCCCTGCATCATCCGGGTCAGGCGCCGATGCTGGACGTCGAGCGGCAGGTGAAGGTGCTTGCCGCACCACTCCCTGACCGCCCGGAGCGCCCGCGCGAACCGGTCCTTTGCCGTGACCTGCCGCACCACCTTCTTCCCCTTCCGTGACGTTCCCCAGACGTGGGTAAAGCCCAGGAAGTTGAAGTTGGTGGCGCTCGTCGCCGGATGCCGCCCTTGTGGGCGCCGGAAACGGAAGTCCACGTAGCGCGTCTTGTCGGGATGGAGCCGAAGCCCGTACCGCTCGAAGCGCTTGCCCAGGGCGGCCAGCATACGCCGGCCGTCCAGGTGATCCTCGAAGCTCATGACGAAGTCGTCGGCATACCGGACCAGCTGGCATCGCTGCTTCATGCGAGGCATCGCCACCTCGACGAACCATCTGTCCAGCACGTGGTGCAGGACGATGTTCGCCAGAAGCGGACTGATCACCCCGCCTTGCGGCGTGCCCGCGACCGGTCTCATCAGGGTGCCTTGCTCCAACACCCCTGCCTTCAGCCACTTGTCGATCATGCGCCTTATGACGCCGTCCTTGATCCGCAGGTCGAGGAAGCAGCGCAGATGCCGGTGGTCGATGCTGTCGAAGTACTTCGATATGTCAGCATCGATCACCCAGCGCTGGCCGGTCTCCATGATGCCATCACGCAGCGTGCGCAGAGCATCATGGGCCGACCGGCCTGGCCGGAAGCCGAACGAGCAGTCCAGAAAGTCCTCCTCGTAGATCGGCTCCAGCAGCATCACGATCGCCCGTTGCGCCACCTTGTCCTCGATGGTCGGAATGCCGAGAGGGCGTCGCGACCCATCCGCCTTCGGGATGTAGTGGCGCCGCACCGGCGGAGCGCGATAGCTGCCGGACCTGATCCGGGTCAGGAGGCATTCAAGATTTGCCTCGAGAGCCTTCTCGTAATCGTCAGCCGTCCGTCCGTCGATGCCCGCCGCGCCATCCTTGCGCGTCAGGGCCCACGCCTCGAGCATCCAGCCGAGGTCGATCAGGTGGTGCAGGGATGTGAACACCCGATCCGGGTGCCCCCTCGCCTGTTCGGCTATCCACTGCCGTTTCGTGGACACGTTTGTGGGGCTCAGCGTCCCCTCCTGTGTTTCCCATCAGTGGTTCTGGCTCCGCGACATCCCCCTTCCCTCCTTCGGGTCCCGTCGGACTTCGGTTCCCCGCTCTCGCCGGTACTATGAGGATGCTACGACTTCCCGCTCCGCATGGCCGTCGGCTCATTGTTTCGCCTTCCGGCTCCACAGGCCCCCTGCATCTTCGTGTTCGCCGAGGCGCTCCCCGTGACAGGCAGGGCTGTCGCGAGGCCGGGAGCGTCTTGTTCAGCCGGCGCTCCGAAGTTTCCGGCGCTGTTCCTGTGGGCGCGAGCGGGATCTCTCAGGTTCCCCGGCAACCCCTCCTGCGACTTTGCGACGGTCCAAGACCCCGGACGGCTCCGACCGGCCTCGCCATGGCGGACGGCCGGATGCTGCCCCCGGGCCCAACACACCGAAGGCGCCATCGCGATCATGATATCGGGGCTAGCGCGCCGCTTCATCGCCCGCTGTCTACGCTTCACGACCGTCGTCACCGTCGGCCATGCAAGACTCGCTTCCGGCTGGCGGGCTGCGCCTTTGCCGGGCGGGCGTCGAACCCGCTGGGTCGCTGCGAACGGTTTCAGTCCGTGCCTCACCTCCTTTCCAACTTCATCCCCCGTTCCGGGGCTTACCCTGACGCAAGCTGGTCACACCTCAGGCGCAAGTTCTACGAGCTCCACGTCGCGGGTCTGTCCGACACCGCCACCTGGACGGTGGAGCGAATGGTTGCCCTGTGGCGCCTGGAGGGCGAGGTCCGCGGTCGGCCGGCCGAAGTGCGCCAGGCGGCCAGAGCCGAGACGTCGGCCCCTGTGGTTGCCGAGCTGTTCGCACGCTGGGAGAAAGAACTCCGCCGCATTCCGGGCAAGTCGAAGCTCGCCGAAGCCATCCGCTACGCTCTCACGCGCCGCGTCGACCTGGAGCGCTTCCTCCACGACGGCCGCCTCGACATCGCCTCCAATATCGTCGAGCGGGCGATCCGGCCACAGACCATCACCCGCAAGAACGCGCTGTTCGCAGGCTCCGACGGCGGCGGGCACACCTGGGCGACGATGGCCACGTTGCTCACCACCGCGAAGCT
>CAZUVG010000389.1:762-3351 GCA_964623765.1 uncultured Roseicyclus sp. | reverse complement strand
GATGACGCCCAGCGTCTTGCCGGTCAGCTCCGTGCCCATGAAACGGGACTTCTCCCAGCGGCCGTCATGGGTCGAGGCATTGGCCTCGGGAATCTGCCGGGCCACGGCGAACATCATGGCGATGGCGTGCTCGGCCGTCGTGATGGAGTTTCCGAAGGGCGTGTTCATCACGATGATGCCCTTCTTCGACGCCTCGGGAATGTCGACATTGTCGACGCCGATCCCGGCGCGGCCGATCACCTTGAGGTTTTTCGCCGCGGCGATGATCTTCTCCGTCACCTTGGTGGCGGACCGGATGGCAAGGCCATCGTATTCGCCGATGACCGACAGGAGCTTCTCCTTGTCCGTGCCGATGGTGGGGTCGAAGGTGACGTCGATGCCGCGGTCGCGGAAGATCTGGACGGCGGTTTCCGACAGCTTGTCGGAGACGAGGACCTTGGGGATGGTCATTTGGATGTATTCCTCGTGATCGGGACGCGCGCCCGGTGTCACCCGTCGCTTTCCCGTATTTGAAACAAGAAGAAGGGGGGTCAGGCCGCGCTGGCCTGTTTGCCCATTTCGGCGTGGAAGGCCCAGTCGAGCCATGGCAGCATCGCCTCGATGTCCGAAAGCTCGATCGTGGAGCCGCACCAGATCCGCAGGCCCGGGGGTGCGTCGCGATAGCCGCCCACGTCGAGCGCGACGCCCTCGGTCTCCAGCCGCTTCTGCACCGCCTTGGCGAAGGCCGCGCCATCCGCGATGCGCTCGTCCGTGAACTTCAGGCAGACGGAGGTATTGGACCGCGTGGCCGGATCGACGGCGAGGTTGTCGATCCAGTCGCGCGCCTCGCAGAAGTCGAAGACGGCCTGCGCGTTGCGGTCGGCCCGCGCCACCAGTTCCGGCAGCCCGCCGATCGCGCGCGCCCAGTCGAGCGCCAGCAGGTAATCCTCGACCGCGAGCATGGACGGCGTGTTGATCGTGGCACCTTCGAAGATGCCCTCGATCAACTTGCCGCCCTTCGTGAGGCGGAAGATCTTCGGCAGTGGCCAGGACGGCGTGTAGCTCTCCAGTCGTTCGACCGCCCGGGGGCTCAGGATCAGCAGACCGTGCGCGGCCTCGCCGCCCATGACCTTTTGCCAGGAGAAAGTGGTTACATCGAGCTTGTCCCACGGCAGGTCCTGCGCGAAGGCCGCCGAGGTCGCGTCGCAGATCGTGAGACCCTGCCTGTCCGACGGTATCGGATCGCCGCTCGGCACGCGAACGCCGCTCGTGGTGCCGTTCCAGGTGAAGACGACGTCCGTGTCGAAATCGACCGTGGACAGGTCGACGATCCCGCCGTACTCGGCGGTCTTGACCTCCGCGTCGAGCTTGAGCTGCTTGACCACGTCGGTGACCCAGCCGGCACCGAAGCTTTCCCAGGCGACCATCGTGCACGGCCGCGCGCCCAGCATGGACCACATGGCCATCTCGACGGCCCCGGTGTCGGAGGCCGGAACGATCCCGACGCGGTAGTCGTCGGGAATGCCGAGGACCTCGCGCGTGCCGTCTATCGCGGCCTTCAGCTTGTCCTTGCCGACCTTCGCGCGGTGCGAACGCCCAAGGGCTGCGCCAGACAGCTTTTCGAGCGAGAAAATCGGGGGTTTGGCGCAGGGGCCGGAAGAAAAACGCGGATTGACCGGCCGCGCCGCCGGTTGGTCGAGTGCCATCTCTGGATACCCTCTCAGATATGCGCCCCTCGTTGGGGAGGGGTGTCCCGCCGACGCGCTTACGCCGAAGCGGCGGAGCCGGCAAGACGCGAATTGCCCATGCATGGTCGCATCCGGCGCGAAAGCGGCGGAACAGGGTCCACCATCGGAAACCCGGGGGGGCGAGCGGAAGATGTCCCGGAATGGCACACTGGCCACGGGGACTTGCACGAACTGGACAGACGGCGCTAAACTCTAAGGCGAGCTGCCCTGGTTGCGAAAGGATTGCGGCGCGTGAAGGACCAGGCCCAATCCCTCGTCTTCGAACTCGAAGAGTATCTCCCTTTCCAGATGTCGGTCATCGCCGGCCGCCTTTTCCAGCGCGTCGTGGAGGGCGCCGGGCTGCAGGTGCCCGAATGGCGGATCATGATGGCGCTTCCGTCGAACCAGCCCTGCTCGTCCCACGATCTCTGCATCCTCACCGCCATGGATGCCGCCCGCGTCAGCCGGGCCCAGCGCAGGCTGGAGGATCTGGAGCTCATTTCAGTGGTGCGGGACAAGGCGGATCGACGACGCCTTGTGGTGCGGCTGTCGGAGAAGGGCAGCGAGGAAGTCATGCGACTGAAGACCGCGGCACGCGACGTCGAGAACGACCTTCTGGGCGCGCTCGGCCCGGAGGGCCGGGCGCAGTTCAGGAACGCCATGGGCACGATCTACAACAGCATCTGACCGCAGCGGCGCGTCACGGGCCGCCGGGCGAAGCGAAGCTTGTGCGACTCGCCTTTCGCTTGTATCCCGATCCTGCCTCGGTCCGGGCGCCTTCGGGCGTCCGGTGAAAAGGGAACGCGGTGCGACTCCGCGACTGCCCCCGCAACTGTGAGCGGTGAGTGAAGCCGGCATATGCCACTCGTGCCCCTGGCACGGG
>CAZUVG010000389.1:357-752 GCA_964623765.1 uncultured Roseicyclus sp. | reverse complement strand
GCAACTGTAAGCGGCGAGCGCGACCGGTACATGCCACTGGGGAAACCCGGGAAGGCCCGGAAGCGCCGAGACCCGCGAGTCAGGAGACCTGCCGAGGCGATCACCCTGTCCGGGCGCGGAGGGCGCCTCGGGCAACGGAGACTTCCGTAGTGGTGACGACATCACCGTCTGCGGGGGAATCGTCCCTTCGAAGACACGGGCAGTCAGCAGGCGGCAGATGGATGCGCGCCTGCCACATGGGGGACATGGACCATGAACCGATTCCTATCCGGCATCGCCAGCGCGGCGCTTTTCTCGATCCCGGCCGCGGCACAGGACGCCTTCGTGCTGGACGACATCGTCTTCTCCGCGAACTTCTCCGGGACCGATACCGCGCGCACAGGGGCCGCCGTCTC
>CAZUVG010000389.1:0-347 GCA_964623765.1 uncultured Roseicyclus sp. | reverse complement strand
CCGTCTCGGTCGTCACGGAGGACGAGCTGGAGCGCACGGAAGACATGCGCGTCATCGACTACCTGCGGCGCGTTCCGGGCGTCTCGGTCCGCACCAGCGGTCCGCCCGGCACGCAGGCCGGGATCACGATCCGCGGGGTGAGCCAGCAGAACGTCGCCGTGCGGATCGACGGGATCGACGTGTCCGATCCCTCGGGCACGCAGGTCGCGTTCGACTTCGGCGGCCTGACCGTGGGGGGCATCTCGCGCATCGAGGTCCTGCGCGGCTCGCAGGCGGCGCGATTCGGCTCCGAGACGATCGGCGGCGTGATAGAGATCACCACCCGCCGGGCGGAGAGGAACGGGTTC
>CAZUVG010000388.1:3020-3371 GCA_964623765.1 uncultured Roseicyclus sp. | reverse complement strand
GCGGGCGGGGTCGCGCATCTGGAGGCGGCCGAGGCTGTGGCACACGACATCGGCTACCCGGTGATCGTCAAGGCCACCGCGGGCGGCGGCGGGCGCGGCATGAAGCTCGCGCGCTCGGCGGCGGAACTGGAGACAGCCTTCCGCACCGCGCGGTCGGAGGCCAAGGCGGCCTTCGGCAACGACGAGGTCTACATCGAGAAATACCTCGGGCGCCCCCGGCACATCGAGGTGCAGATCTTCGGCGACGGACGCGGCGGCGCGGTGCATCTCGGCGAGCGCGACTGCTCGCTCCAGCGGCGGCACCAGAAGGTGCTGGAGGAGGCGCCCGGCCCCGCCATCGACCCCGAGACC
>CAZUVG010000388.1:0-3010 GCA_964623765.1 uncultured Roseicyclus sp. | reverse complement strand
CCTCTACGAGGACGGCGAGTTCTACTTCATCGAGATGAACACGCGCCTTCAGGTCGAGCACCCGGTGACGGAGGCCGTCTACGGCGTCGACCTGGTGCGCGAACAGATCGCCGTCGCCGCCGGCGAACCCATGTCCTTCGCGCAGGACGACCTGCAGGTTAACGGCCACGCGATAGAGGTCCGCATCAATGCCGAGCGGCTGCCCAACTTCTCCCCCTCGCCGGGACGCATCACGCAGTATCACGCGCCCGGCGGGCTCGGCATCCGGATGGACAGCGCGCTCTACGACGGCTACCGGATCCCGCCCTACTACGACAGCCTGATCGCGAAGCTCATCGTGCATGGCCGCGACCGGCCCGAGGCGCTTGCACGTCTCCGCCGTGCCCTCGGCGAGCTGATCGTCGACGGCGTGGACACGACCGTCCCCCTTTTCCACGCGCTCCTGCAGGAACCCGAGATCCTGTCCGGGGACTACACGATCCACTGGCTCGAGGCGTGGCTCGCGCGGAACGTGGGCTGATACCACCGGCTCCGGGGTCCATGTGCACACGTATCCGGCGAGGAAACCGGCTGCATGGGCTGGTGACACGACGCGCGTATAGCCTATCTTTGCTCTCATGGCCCACGACATGTATCGCCCCGCCCCGCCGCCGCTCAGCCCCGCGCTGATGCTCCGGGCCTACGCGGCGGGCATCTTCCCGATGTCGGAGGGCGCGGACGATCCCGCGCTCTTCTGGGTCGATCCGCAGCGGCGCGGCATCTTCCCGCTGGATGACCTGCAAGGGGGCTTCCACCTCTCCCGCTCGCTCGCGCGGCGCATCCGCCGCGGCGGCTTCGAGGTGCGCGTGAATGCCGATTTCGCGGGCACGGTGGAGGGATGCGCGGCGCGCGAGCCCACGTGGATCAACGCCGAGATCTACCGCTGCTACATGGCGCTCCACGCGATCGGGCGCGCCCATTCGGTTGAGGTCTGGCAGGACGGCGCGCTTTCGGGTGGCGTCTTCGGCATCACGATTGGCGGGGCGTTCTTCGGCGAATCGATGTTCTCACGCCGTACCGATGCCTCGAAGATCGCGCTGTCATGGCTTGTGGCGCGGCTGCGGTTCGGCGGCTTTCGCCTCTTCGACACGCAGTTCGTGACCGAGCATCTCGAAAGGCTGGGCGCGGTGGAGGTGCCGCGGGCGGACTACCGCGAGATGCTGCGGGATGCGCTGTCGGTGGAGGCCGATTTTCACGCGATGCCCGAGGGACTCTGCCCTCAGGACGTGCTCGCGCATCTCAGGACCCAGACATCGTAGCGCGGATGCTCCAGCGCAGATAGCGCGGGGGAGGAGGCGACCATCCACCCGTCGAAAAGCTGGTTGCCCCCGGTGTCGAACACGCGCAGATGCGCGAAGGCGTCCGAGGACGGGTCCTCCTCCGGAAAGCGGCATTCCGGCACGTGGATCGCGATGCGCCCGAAGAGCACGGTCTGGCCGACGGCCAGCTCAAGGTCCGTCGGCCGGCCCAGCGTCCGGTCCAGCGCCCTGAGCGTGATCCGCCCGCCCTGCCGCGTCGGAGGCCGGCTGACGGAGGTGGCGGGACCGCTCACGCCCGGGAAGGTCTCGAGCAAAACCCCGTTCTGCCCCCCTGTCTCCGTGTCGAGCCGGACGCCGCCCTCGCCCGCGTCCGGCACGAAGGCCCCCTCCCCGTCGAGCCACGGCGCGTCGAGCAGGTCGCTGCCATCCTGTGGACGGTCCGCGCCCCCCTCCGGCAGCGGCGGCAGCGGCGTCTGCTCGAAATTGTCGAATAGCTGCGCCGGCGCCGCCAGCGGCAGGCAGGCCAGCACGGCGGCGAGGACCGGGCGACGCAGGTTCATCACCGCCGCTCTCCGGTCACGTGGCGCCGGCGCAGCGGCACGAGGCAGACCGCGCTTTCGGCATCGCGGATCGGTTTGCCGAGGCGCGGGAGGAAAGGCGACTGCCCCGGCATGACCGCGACGAGGCTGCCCCCGATCAGGCCCCCGCCGGCGGCGGTCACGGCGATCTCTGCAAGCGTGTTTTCACGATCGGCCATCGCGGCCCTCTCCGTCACGGTCGGGAGGCGTGGACGTCACTCCGGGCTCCAGGCCTCGTAGTCGCGCCGCTCGTCGGGATCGGCACGCCGGATGGAGCCTGCCGGCGCGTAGGCCTGCGGCGTGCCGGTCAGGTTCGGCAGGTGCGGCTGCTCCCATGACTTGTGGGCCATGGGCTTCTCGGCCGGCGTCTCGTCCCAGGTGTGGTGCAGCCAGCCGTGCCAGTCGGGCTCCACGCGGCTCGCCTCGCTCTCGCCGTTGTAGATCACCCAGCGCCGCTTGCCGTCCTTCGAGCGATAGAAAACGTTGCCGTATTCGTCCTCGCCCACCTTCACGCCGTTGCGCGCCGTGAAGATCTGCGTGCCGAGCGTCTGGCCGTTCCACCAGGTCACTAGGCGCTTTAGGAAGTCGAGCATCTGTCGGGCCTCCGGAGAGGCGTGCCGCGGGACGCGGCGCGCCGGGGTCGGTCGTGCCGGTAATGCCGCAACGCGCCCCGGGCGTCCAGTGCCGAGCCGCGGCGTGTCATGGTGCGGGCGGCGGCGATCCGCCGCGCTGCGGGCCTTGCCCGCCTCCCTGCCCGCAGGCCCGGCGGACGCGCGTCCCGTCGCACCCGGCGACCGGCGGACGCCCCTCCCGCGCGGCGGCGCGTCCTGCCGGCGCCTGTCCCTCTTCCCCGTGCGCCCGTTGTCCGGCGCCGCACCTTGGCCTAAGCCTGCCGGTGACATCTTTCAGGGAGGATCCCATGACCGACGCGCCATCCTACGGATTCGACACGCTCCAGATCCACGCGGGCGCCCGCCCCGACCCGGCCACGGGCGCGCGGCAGACGCCGATCTACCAGACCACCGCCTACGTGTTCCGCGATGCCGAGCACGCCGCCGCCCTGTTCAACCTGCAGGAGGTGGGCTTCATCTATTCGCGGCTGACGAACCCGACCGTCGCCGTCCTGCAGGAGCG
>CAZUVG010000387.1:0-3374 GCA_964623765.1 uncultured Roseicyclus sp. | reverse complement strand
GCGACTTGTAGTGCTGGTCGTCGTGGCCGAACGAGAGATCGTCGCAGAACAGGATCACCCGCACTGGGGCCGCGCGAAGAAGATGCAGGAGACGCCCGATCGACGGCAGCTCTTCGCGCTGCATCTCGACCAGCGCGAGCGATGTCTCGGCGGCGACGGCGGCGTGCACGGCCTTGACCAGCGAGGACTTTCCCATGCCGCGCGCGCCCCAGAGGAGCGCGTTGTTCGCAGGCAGGCCGCGGGCGAACTGGCGGGTGTTCTGCAAAAGCGTGTCGCGCGCCCGGTCGATGCCGAGCAGAAGGTCGAGGTCGACACGGTTGACCCGGGCCACCGGCTCCAGCCGGTCGGGATCCGTGTGCCAGACGAAGGCCTCGGACGCCACCCAGTCGGGCGCCGTCGCAGTCGCCGGCGCAATACGTTCCAGCGCCTCGGCGATACGGATCAGGGCATCCTCGGCCATGGGCGCGGTCAGAATTCCTCGTCCTCGTCGAGGATACCTTCCTCGCGCAAGCGGCGGTTACGGCTGCGCTCCACCAGGCGCACGAGCTGGATCGACAACTCGTACAGGCCGTAGACCACGACGAAGAGGATGAGCTGCGTGATGACGTCCGGCGGGGTGACGAGCGCTGCGAGCACGAGGATGCCGACGACGGCATACTTGCGCACGTTGCCGAGACCTTCCGCCGAGACCAGCCCCGCCTTGCCGAGCAACGTCAGCAGCACGGGCAGCTGGAAGCAGAGACCGAAGGCGAAGATGAACTTCAGCGCGAGATCGAGCGATTCCCGCACGGAGCCGAGGAACACGGTCTGAAGTTCCTCGTTCGGCCCGTCGGGGTTGGAGAAGGTGCCGTCGCCCGCCACAAGATTGGCGAGCGCAGGGATCGCGTCGGAGAAGCCGATGAAGAAGTTCATCGCAAGCGGCGTCACGACGTAGTGGGCGAAGGCCGCGCCCAGCATGAAAAGGAGCGGGGAGGCGACGATGAACGGCAGGATCGCCGATTTCTCCGACCGGTAGAGACCGGGTGCCACGAACCGCCAGAGCTGGTGGGCTATGATCGGGAAGGACAGCCCGAACCCGGCCACGATCGAGATGCGGATCAGGACGAAGAACTTTTCCTGCGGCGCGGTGAAGATCAGCCGGGCGTCCTCGCCCCGCGCGCGCAGGACGTCCGCCAGCGGCTCGGAAATGAACTGAAGGATCGGCTCGGCCACGGTGAAGCAGGCAACCATTGCCACGACGAAGGCCATCACCGAGCGGATCAGCCGCGTGCGCAGTTCGGCAAGATGCTCGATCAGGGGCGCAGAGCTGTCCTCGATCTGGTCCTCTGCGCTCATGATCCCTCGGTTCCCGTCTTGCGCGGTTCGGGCGCCGCGTCCCCGGCGACCGGTTCCACGTCACGCTTGTCGCCCTGCGCCGCGGCTGCAGCCGGGGAGGCCGGGGCGCCGTCCTCGTCCTCCTCGCGCACCTTGCGCAGGCTGTCGGCCTTCTCGCGCGCGGCCTCGGCCTTGGCATTACGCTCCTCGGCGGCCTTCCGGGTGTGGCTGCCCTCGGGGTACTTCGTCGGATCGATGTCGCCGAAGGCGTCCTTCAGCGCATCCTTGCCAGCCTTGGCCGGGTTGCGCGTGTAGCGCGCGGCATTGCGGAGATCGCGGTTGAGTTCGGTCATGCCACTCTCGTCGGCCGCCTCGTCCATGGCGCGCTGGAAATCGCGGGCCATCGCCCTTATGCGGCCGGTGAACTGGCCCAGGCGGCGGAACATCATGGGAAGATCCTTCGGCCCCACGACGATCAACGCCACGATGCCGACGACCAATAGCTCCATCCAGCCGATGTCAGGCATCGCCCCAGACCTTTCCCGGGCCTTTCGCCCACAGACCCCTAGACGTCACCCGGTGCACGTTCGGGCCGCTCCGATGGGTCAGACCTTGTCGCGCTCTTGCGCGCCGGTGTTCGACGGCGTCACGTCCCGTGCCTCCGAGCCGTCGTTCGTGGCCGAGGTCGAGGCCTGCGCGTTCTCGATTTCCTCGGTCGAATCCTTCACGCCCTTCTTGAAGGCCGTGATGCCCTTGCCGACCTCCCCCATCAGGCTGGCGATCTTGCCGCGCCCGAACAGGACGAGGACCACGATGGCGATGAGCAGCAGGCCCGCCGGTCCGATGTTGTTGAGCATGTTCGTCTCCCTCCGCGGCCCGGCGCGGGTGTCGCGCCTGTGCAGGCCGCCTGTGACAGCGTAACTCTCCCATAGGTATGGTCTCGTCCCGGGAGATCAAAGCCCCGATGCGCGGGCCATGCACGTTTAGCCGTTGATGCCCTCCGCCCGCAAGGGCAGACGGGACTGCCGGACGCCCGGCTCCGGGGAACCTGCGCTCATGATCCGGGTGTCAGTCGCGGTGCGGGAATACGAAACAGCGGTCGCGCCGGACCGAGAGCCACAGGGGCGTGTCCACCTTGGGCAGGAACACGCCCGGCACGGTCGCCTTCAGCGTCCGTCCGTCGAGGTCCATGCGGAACTCCACGAGGCTCTCGTGACCCATGAAGCGGGCGCGAAGCACCTTGCCGCGGGCCGGCGTGCCGTCCTGCGGCGTCGGGTTCGGACCGCGCCCGTTCCGGTCGAAGTCGATCTTCACGTGCTGGGGACGGAAGACGATGTCGACCACGCTGCCGTCCGGGTAGCCCGGCGCGAGGAACTCGCCGAACGGCGTGGTCGTCAGCGCGCCGTTGACGGTGCCCGTCAGGACGTTGATATCACTGAAGAAGGCCGCCGCCGCCCGGTCTGCGGGCGCGTTGTAGACATTGTAGGGTGCGCCCACCTGCACGATCTCGCCCCCGCGCATCAGCGCGATCTGGTCGGCCATGCGCATAGCCTCCTCCGGCTCGTGCGTGACAAGGACCACGGCGGTGCCGTCCTCCTTGAGGATCTCCAGCGTCTCGTCGCGGATGCCGTCCCGCAGCCGGTTGTCGAGCCCCGAGAAGGGCTCGTCCATCAGCATGATCCGGGGCCTGGGCGCCATCGCCCGCGCGAGCGCCACGCGCTGCTGTTCGCCGCCCGACAGCATGTGCGGGGACTTGTCGGCGTAGCCGTGGAGATCCACCCGGTCGAGAAGCTCGTGCACCCGTTCGCGCACGTCCGCCCGGCCACCCGTCAGACCGAAGGCGACGTTCTGTCCCACGCTGAGATGCGGGAACAGCGCGAAGTCCTGGAAGATGAGGCCGATGCCGCGGCGCTCGGGCGGCAGATGCACCGTGTCGTCGGAAAGGACGCGGCCGTCGGCCAGCACCTGGCCGGACACCTGCCGCTCGATGCCTGCAATGGTGCGCAGGACGGTGGACTTGCCGCAGCCCGACGGGCCGAGCAGGCAGAGGATATCCCCCG
>CAZUVG010000386.1:0-3376 GCA_964623765.1 uncultured Roseicyclus sp. | reverse complement strand
AGGCCGTCGTAGAGGTCGTCGAACATCTGGGCGACGAGTTCCTCGTCGTCGAGCTCGGAGAGGATGATTTCGTCGTCTTCGGCTGACATTCCAAGCCTCCATCAAGCGTGGTTCCCCGGGCAATGCAGGCAAAGCGGCACGCGGTCGCGGTGAATTGCGACATGACCTGCATCGGGAACGACCGCGCGGCAAATGAAATATCCGCGGGTTCGACATGAGTTCCGCGCAAGGGCCCGGGAGGCGCGGATCGCGGCTTGAAGTTGTTCACACTTTGTTCCATGATCGGGGGATGCACCCGTCACCGTCCCAGATTCGTGCGCCCGGACGCGGGGCAAGCTCCAACGACCCGGGGCGCTTCGAGCGTCACGCGCGGGTCGCGGAGCACGACGGCTGGCACGTCGAGGAAGCATTGCCGCCCCTGCGCACCGAGGTGTCGGAGGAGAGGCCGCGGCGTGCGATCACGCGCAACGCCTCTCCCGACATCTCCTTCGACCGGTCGATCAACCCCTACCGCGGTTGCGAGCACGGCTGCATCTACTGTTTTGCCCGTCCGAGCCACGCCTGGCTCGGGCTTTCGCCGGGGCTCGACTTCGAGACGCGGCTGGTGGCGCGGCCGGACATGGCCCGCGTCCTCGAGGCGGAGCTGCGGCGGCCCTCCTACCGGCCGCAGGTGATCGCCATCGGCACGAACACCGATCCCTACCAGCCGATCGAGCGGGAACGGCGCATCATGCGCGGAGTGCTGGAGGTGCTGCAGACCTTCCGCCACCCGGTCGCCGTCGTCACCAAGGGCACGCTGGTCGAGAGGGACGCGGACATCCTGGGCGAGATGGGGCAGGCAGGGCTGGCGCGCGTCGGAATCTCGATCACGACGCTCGACCCGGACCTCGCGCGCCGGACCGAGCCGCGCTGTCCGGGCCCTGCACGGCGACTGAAGATGATCGAGCGCCTGGCAAAGGCCGGGTGCCCGGTACGCGTCATGGCCTCTCCGCTCGTCCCCGGCCTCACCGACCACGAGCTTGAGTCGATCCTCGCCGCGGCGCGCGACGCTGGCGCAGTGGCGGCGAGCGTCATTCCGCTGCGACTGCCGCTGGAGGTGTCGCGGCTTTGGCAGGACTGGCTGGCCGCGCATTTCCCCGAGCGGCAGGGGCGCGTGATGTCGAAGCTGCGGGAGATGCACGGCGGGCGCGACTACGACGCCCAGTGGGGCCGGCGCATGACGGGCGAGGGGATCTGGGCGGAGCTCCTGCAGGCGCGTTTCCGCCGTGCGGCGCGGGCACTGGGGGTGTCGCGGGATCTGCCGTCCTTGCGCACGGACCTTTTCGCGGTGCCTCTCGCAACGGCGGAGCAGCCGAGCCTCTTCTGAAGCGGGAGAGTTTTGCAAAACTCTCCCGACGCCCTTGCAAGGGCGTGGCCAGAGCCTTGCAAGGCTCTGGCGCGGCGGGTGCGGGCGCGCCGTCAGTCGAGGAAGCGCACGGGGCCGCCGTTGCAGAAGACCACGACCTGCCCGCCGTTGATCGCCGCCCGGTATCCCCGTTGCCGCAGTTCGTGGCGGAAGCGCGGCCAGCCCACGATGCGCTCCACGTCGCGCGCCTTGCGGCGCACCACGCCACCCCGCAGCGCGGCCTTGGAGGAAAAGAGATGGGTGAGCCAAGCCTCGGCCTCCAGCGACACCGGCAGCGGCGGTGCGACGGAGAAGAGGTCCGGTGCGTCGGGGTCGGACATGATGCCTTGTGGTGCGAACACGGTTAACGGAGGATGAACGCGGAGCAAGGATGTATTGGGAGCAGCGACGCGCATGGACTGGGACAGCCGCTTTGCAGGCGACGACTATCTCTTCGGGACGGAGCCGGCCGCCTTCCTCGTGCGGGAGGCGCGGCGGATCGCTGCGCCCGCCCGCGTGCTCTGCGTGGCCGACGGGGAGGGGCGCAATTCGGCCCATCTGGCACGCCTCGGCCACCGCGTCACCGCCTTCGACCTCAGCGGCAACGCGATCGGCAAGGCCCGCAGGCTGGCGCGAGGGGCCGGCGTGAGCGTCGAATTCGCGGTGGCCTCCATCGACGCATGGGACTGGTCGCGGCAGTTCGATGCGGTGGTTGGCATCTTCATCCAGTTCCTCGGCCCCGCCGAGAGGACCGCCGCCTTCGCCCGATTCGCCCGAGCGCTGCGACCGGGCGGTCTGCTGCTCCTGCACGGCTACGCGCCGCGCCAGGTCGGCTACGGCACCGGCGGCCCCGGCGCGGCCGAGAACATGTACACCGAGAAGATGCTGGCCGAGGCCTTTTCAGGCTGGGAGATTCTCGTCAGCGCCGATTACGATGCCGAGGTCGCGGAGGGCAGTGGCCATCGCGGGCGGTCGGCGCTGGTCGATTTCGTGGCGCGGAAGCCCGCGGCCGAGGTGGCTGCCTGACGCGCAACGCGCGCGTTCAGCTTTGCGCCCGGCGCCGCCCGCGGCGCTCGCGCGCGGGACCGGCTCCGTCCGTGCCGTCCGAGCCCGAGGAAAAGGCGCCGAGTTCCGCCACGATCTGTTCCAGCGTGGGTGCCTCGCCGGGTGGCGTCGTCTCCAGGGCCTCGCGCATGGCGCGCAGGTGTTCGGGCTGCGTCCCGCAGCAGCCGCCGACGATCCGCGCGCCCGCGTCGCGCGCCATCACGGCGTAGCGCGCCATCAGTTCGGGCGTGCCGTCGTAGTGGATGTGGCCGTCCACGTATTTCGGGATGCCGCATTGCCCTTCGCGATCACGGGCCGCTCGCTGCCCGCGGCGCGGAAGCCCAGCACGGTCCGCAGGAGGTCCGACGCGCCGGTGCCGCAGTTCGCGCCATAGGCCACCGGAGGGGCCTCGAGCCGCTCCACCAGCCCCGCGAGATCGGCCGAGGTGAAGCCCATCATCGTACGGCCAGCGGTGTCGAAGCTCATCGTGCCGCACCATGGCATTCCTGCGAGCCGTGCGGCCTCGGCCGCGGCGCGGTATTCCTCGGGCGCGCTGATCGTCTCGACCCAGAGAACGTCCGCGCCGCCCGCCTTCAGCCCCTCGGCCTGCGCGTGGAACATCTCCACGGCGCGCTCGTGCGTGAGCGTGCCCATGGGCGCCATGATCTCGCCCGTGGGGCCCATCGATCCCGCGACGATCAGCTTCCGCCCCGCCCGATCGGCGATCTCGCGGCCGATCTCGGCTGCAGCGCGGTTGAGTTCGTGCACCCGGTCCTGCGCGTCGTGCAGCTTGAGCCGCGCGGCGGTGCCGCCGAAGGAATTGGTGAGGAAGAGGTCGGAACCGGCCTCCACCGCGCCCGCGTAGAGCCTGGCGATCCGGTCGGGGTGGTCGACGTTCCACAGTTCCGGCGCGTCGCCCGATTGCAGGCCCATGTTGAAGAGAGTGGT
>CAZUVG010000385.1:0-3379 GCA_964623765.1 uncultured Roseicyclus sp. | reverse complement strand
ATGGGCTGGCGCAGCGTCTCGAGCACGGCGCGCGGGTATTCCGGGAACTCGTCGAGGAAGAGCACGCCGTTGTGGGCGAGCGAGACCTCTCCCGGCTTCGCCCCGCGCCCGCCGCCGACGATGGCGGGCATCGAGGCGGTATGGTGAGGCGTGCGGAAGGGGCGGGTGCGGGAGATGCCGCCCTCGTCGAGCAGTCCCGCGAGCGATTGGATCATGGAGGTCTCCAGCGCCTCGGCCGCCGAAAGGGGCGGCAGGAGCCCGGGCAGACGGGCGGCGAGCATCGACTTGCCCGACCCCGGCGGCCCGATCATCAGGAGATGATGGCGTCCGGCCGCCGCGATTTCCAGCGCGCGCTTGGCACGCTCCTGGCCGCGGACCTCGGACACGCATCCCGCCGCCGCGTCCTCCCGCACCTCCCCCGGACGGGCGGGGTCGAGCGGCGCGCGGTCGGTGAGATGGGCGATCAGTTCGGCGAGGCTCGCGGCCGCGAAAACGGGCGTGGCGCCCACCCATGCAGCCTCGGCGCCGCAGGCCGCCGGGCAGAGAAGGATGCGGTCGTCCTCACCTGCTGCGAGCGCTGCGGGCAGGGCGCCCAGGACCTGCACGAGGCGACCGTCAAGGGAGAGTTCGCCAAGGGCCAGCGCCTCGGCGACGCGGTCCGGCGGGGCGATGCCGATGGCTGCCAGCAGCGCGAGGGCGATCGGCAGGTCGAAATGCGATCCCTCTTTGGGCAGATCCGCGGGCGAGAGGTT
Source organism: uncultured Roseicyclus sp. (assembly GCA_964623765.1). GTDB lineage: Bacteria > Pseudomonadota > Alphaproteobacteria > Rhodobacterales > Rhodobacteraceae > Roseibacterium. The sequence continues at coordinate 2,627 of CAZUVG010000385.1, read as the reverse complement.
CACCGTGATACGCTTCGACGGCAGGGCGATGGCCATGGACTGGAGCGCCGTGCGGACCCGTTCGCGCGCTTCCGAGACGGCCTTGTCCGGCAGGCCCACGACCGCGAAGCCCGGCAGTCCCGGGGTGACGGCGCACTGCACCTCGACGCGCCGCGCCTCGAGTCCCTCGAAGGCGACGGTATGGCAGCGCGCGACGCTTTCGGGACGCGGTCCGTCGAACATGGTTAACCGCTAGCGACCAAGCGTTTACGAATCGTAAATACCTAGCGGTAAAGCGCCATGAACTGCGGCCAGGCCTCGGGGTCCGCGACGGTCTTGTCCCGGCAGAATGGATTGCAGAACCCGAAGACGCGGCCCCCGATCTCCATCAGGTCGCTCACGGGCCGCCCGGAATAGGGGCAGGCCGTGTTCTCGGGCGTTCCTGCAGCGACCGCCCGGGCGGGGATTCTGGTCGGCGCCGGGAAGGGGAGGCGGGCAAGCGGCTTCTCGTATTGCGGCAGGTCGGGACCCTCGGCCGCGCCCATGGCACGCCAGCGGCGCAAATCGGGACGGGCGAGCATCGCCGCGACGTAGACGCGCGCGCTCTCGGCGACCGGCAGGCCGTAGGTCGCGATGCGAGTCGCCACCGGCGCATGGAACACGTCGGCAAGCGTGAAGTCGCCATAGAGCCACGGGCCGCCCGACCGCTCGAGGGCGCGCGACCAGAGGTCCTCGATCCGTGCGAGGTCGGCGCGGACCTCGGGCGACGGGACGAAGCCCTCCCACGCGGTGCGAAGGTTCATCTCGCAGTGGCTGCGCAGGGCCGCGAACCCCGAATGCATCTCGGCGATCAGGCTTTGCGCCTCGGCGCGGAGAGCGGGGTCCGCGGGCAGGAGGCCGCGGTCGGGGAAGGCGTCGGCAAGATGCCAGGCGATGGCGATGCTGTCGGCGAGGATTCCGCCGTCGGGTGTCCGGACCACGGGCACCGTGCGGTGTCCGCCGAAGGCCGCGACGTCGCGGGCGAATTGGCCGGAATACATCCGCGTGCTCGTCACCTCGACCGGGATGCCGAAGGCGGCGAAGGACAGCCAGCCGCGCAGGGACCATGACGAGTAGGAGCGTTGTCCGACGAGAAGATGGTAGGTCATGGCAAGATTGGCCATCGGTGCGTGCCCGGGGTCAATCGCGTTCGGATGATGAGGTCGATCAGGCGACGTGATTGATGGTGACGATGCGCCAGCCGGTCTCTTCCCGGTCGAGGCGCGTGACCGAAAGCGGTTCCAGCTTGTGCCGGATCGCCTGCACCGGGCCCAGGCCACCCGCCGCGCCGAGGTGGGACAGGATCACGCCAAGGTGCGCCACGGCGACCAGGTCGACGCCGGGATGGTCCCGCGCCAGCGCGTCGATTGCCGCCGTCACGCGTTCGGCCACGTCGTTCCAGCACTCACCGCCCGGCGCCGCGACGAGTCCCGGCATGTCCCAGAAGACGCGGGAATGCTCGGGGTCCCGTTCGGCCACCGCGGTCGGCAGCATTCCGTCCCATTCGCCGAAATCGAATTCCCTGAGCCGGGTCTCGTGGGGCAGGCGCCTGCGCCCGTCGCCGAGCCTGTCCGCCGTTGCCACCGCCCGCGAGAGATCCGAAGAGACGAGGGTCGCCCCCTTCGGCAGGTAAGCATCGAGCCGCGCGACCGCTGCCATGTCCGAGAAATCTGCCGGCACGTCGCGCTGGCCGCAGATCGCCTTCTGGTGCGTCGGCGCGTGGCGCACCCACCAAAGCCGCGCTACCATGCGCCTTCCTCCCTGTCCCCGGCGATATCCGCTCCCGGCGGCGCGCCTTTAAGCACCTGCGGCAGGCCCGCGGTGACGAGAACCACGAGATCCGACAGGGCGGCAAGCTGCTGGTTGAGCCGACCCTGCGCGTTACGGAAGGCCCGGGCAAGCGCGTTTTCCGGCACCACGCCGCCCGCGACGTCGTTCGTCACGAGGACCACCGGCCGGGAGGTCTCGGCCAGGGTGTCCAGGAGCGCCTCGGTCTCGGCCTCGAGATCGGCCCCGGCCAGCATCCGGTTCGACAGCCAGAAGGTGACGCAGTCCACCAGCACCACCTCTCCCGCCTCGGCGTTCCAGATGGCCCGTTCGATATCGCGCGGCGCCTCGACGGTGCGCCAGCCCTGCCCGGCGCGACGGGCGCGGTGCGCGGCGATCTTCGCGCGCATCTCGTCGTCATGTGCCTCGGCCGTCGCCACGTAGACCTTGGCCAGCCCGCTCTGGCGGACCATGCGCTCGGCGAAGGCGGACTTTCCCGAGGCCGCGCCGCCTATAACGAGGGTAAGGGGGGGCAGCCGCAATTTTCTTCTCCGGAATGTGAACCAAAATCTCGCGGGCTGCGTATCACCAATAATCACTGCTTGCGAAGACCGACAGGGAAACCAGACCGGGGGTGCGAAATGGCACTTGATATGGGTGGAGAACAGTCGCTGTCCCGCCGCGCCATGAAGGCGGAGTTGCTGGACGCCGAGACGGAGCTGAAGCTGGCCTATGCATGGCGCGATCACCGCGACGAGGAGGCGCTGCACCGGCTGGTGACGGCCTACATGCGCCTTGCCATCTCCATGGCCGCGAAGTTCAAGCGCTACGGTGCGCCGATG
>CAZUVG010000384.1:0-3382 GCA_964623765.1 uncultured Roseicyclus sp. | reverse complement strand
CGTAGCCACCGGCCTTGTCCATCGGCTCACCGGAGGCCACGTACCACTCGATCTCCTCGTCGCGAAGCTCTCTGAACTGCACGTGAGTGCTCACCGCGAACTCGGCCAACACCTCCTGCGTGTCCGCCGATGCCACGGCGATGACCACACCCGTGATGACCTCGTGCGTCCGCCCCGACAGCGCCCGCAGGAACGCCTCGGCCTCGTCGCGGTCGGCGGGCTTGCCGAGAATGCGGCGCCCCATCGCCACCGTCGTATCGGCGCAGAGCACGACATCCTCGCATCCGGCGGGGATCGCGGCGGACTTCTCGGCGGCGATGCGCAGGCAATAGGGCCGCGGCGTCTCGCCGCCGCGCGGTGTCTCGTCGATCTCGGGCGGGCACACCGCGTCGGGCGTCACGCCGAGCTGCGCCAGCAACTCGCGCCGCCGCGGCGAGGCCGATCCGAGGATCAGGGCCGGGCGCATCGCGCCGGCGGCCTCACTTGAAACGATAGTTGATCCGTCCCTTCGTCAGGTCGTATGGTGTCATCTCGACCTGTACCTTGTCGCCGGCAAGAACGCGGATCCGGTTCTTGCGCATCTTCCCTGCCGTATGCGCGATGATCTCATGGCCGTTCTCAAGCTCGACCCTGAACGTCGCGTTCGGCAGGAGTTCCTTCACGACGCCGGGAAATTCGAGCATTTCTTCCTTGGCCATGGTCACTCCTGTGTCGTCGCGCCACGTGACAACCGTTAACGGTGGGCGCAGATGCGCGCTAGATGCGCCCGCATGGGCCGATTTTCAAGGCAAATCTGCCGCTTCACCCGAAACGGTCGCCCGCGCGGCGCTTTCCGGCCATTGGGCGTGGTTGAAGACGGCGCCCGCGCGTCGCACCCGCGCGACGGCAGTGCGGTCGACCTCGGCAAAGACCCAGCCGGCAGCGTTCGACTCCCCTTCCGCGATGACGCCCGTGGGCGGGAAGCCGAGGTCGGGCGGGCCGAAAACGGCCGCCGCGCCCACGTTCTCTTCCACCGCCGGCGACCAGGCCGCCGATCCCACGGTCGGCGCCTGCACCGTGACGCATTGCCCCTCCAGCGCGCGGGCCATGGCGCCGACACGGACCCGGGAATAGCCCGACAGGGCATCGGTGCAGGACGGCACGAGCAGGATGTCCGCGCCTGCCTCCACCAGCGCACGGCCCAGAAGCGGGAACTCCGCATCGTAGCAGATAAGCACGCCGATCCGGCCGATTTCCGTGTCGAAGACGCGCAATGGGCCGCCCGGAACGACGTCCCAGGTCTCGCGCTCGAAACGGGTCATAACCTGCTTGTCCTGATGGCCGAGGGCCCCGTCGGGGCCGAAGAGAAAGGCGCGGTTGACGGGCCTCGCGCCGCCATCGAAGACCGGGCCGGAAGGCGCGAGAACGTGCAGGCCCTGCGCCCGTGCAAGCTGCTCCGTCAGGGCGTTCGCCCGCTCCGTCCAGCCCGCGGCGGCGTGAAGGCTTCGTTCCAGATCGCCCGCGGCCTCCGCGCCATCGAGCGTCGCGAGTTCCATCCGCCCGTACTCGGGAAAGACCAGAAGGTCCGCGCCCTGCCCCGCTGCCTGCCCGATCCAGTGGCGCGTCTTCGCCTCGAAGGCCGCCCAGTCCGAGAGGAAGGTCGGTGGATAGGCCGCGGCTGCGATCCGGACGACGGCCCGGCTCACAGGTTCTTCATCCAGAACTGCATGGGCTTCTCCGTCTCCTCCGCCGCACCGATGTCGCGCCACGCGAAGCGGGCGACCACGCCCTCGAGCGGGGCGTAGCCCCGCCCCCGCCAGAACCCGTGGAGCGCACGGTAGCGCGCCGGCCGGGCCGGGTGATCCTGCGGCCGTTCGACGGCGCAGAAGGCGACCTGCGTGAAGCCGAGCGTCCGCGCATGATCCTCCCGCAGGTCGAAGAAGGCATGGCCAGCCCCCTGCCCGCGGAACTCCGGCAAGAGGACCGACTCCGCGCAGTAGAAGACGCGGGCGAAGTCGATGTCCGTCCCCTCGAAGGCCGCGCGGAAGTCGTCGGCATGGTCGGAAAGCGGCATCCCCGTCGCAGCGCCTACCATGCGCGCGGCGTCATGCGCGGCCACCACGATGCTGTCGCCCTTCGCGTAGTCCGCGAGATAGCGTCGCTCGTAGGCGGGATCGCCGTCGTAGAGATAGGGCCAGTCGCGAAAGACCGTGATGCGCAGCCGGGCGAGATCCTCGATCAGCGGCGCGATCTCCCCGCCGACATGGGCGCGAAAGGCGAGCCGCGTTCCGCCGGATTGCGTCATGTGCCCCGTGCTCCCTATCCTGCGGCCGGTCCGCGACGACTTGGTGCACGAGGATGGGGGCGATGCGCAAGTTCGGCCTGTCCACCGTCTTCGACGCGCCGGCCGGAACGCTCTGGCGCTCGGGCGGCAGACGGTCGGCATTCGCTTCGAGGATCTAAGCCGAGACCTGACGGACCCAGTCGGCGAGGTTGTAGTAGGTCACGACCCGCGTGATGCGCCCGTCCGCCACGCTGAAGAACCCGCCCGCCGGCAGCACGTAGATCTGGCCCCGCGCCTCGGGCAGGCCTTCGTCCGTGGCCAGATACCTGCCGTTCACGCTGAACTCCGCTGCCGCGCGCGTGCCGTCGGGCGAGGCCATCACCACGATGTCGGTCACACGCTCCTCGTAGCAGCGGTTCATGTGCGCGCAGAACTGGCCGAAGGCCGCGCGCCCGAGCCGCACGCGGCCTTCGTTCACGTGATGCGCCACGTCCTCGGCCAGGCATTCGAGCATCCCCTCGACGTCGCCTGCGTTGAACGCCTCGTAGTAGCGCGCGATCAGCGCCCGCGTCTCGTCCATACCGTTCATGACGTTGCTCCTTCGTTGGTCGGCGGGCCGAACCGCTCGACCATGCGTTTGGCGATCTGGTCGCGCGCCTGCCGGTAGGCCGCGAGCTTCGTCTCCCGCGTCTCGCCAAGGCCGGTGGGGTCGAGGATCGGCCAGTATTCCACGTCCAGGTGATAGTGCCGCGTCAGGTCGAGCGCGCGCCGCTGGCTCGCGGGCGACAGGGCAACGATCAGGTCGAAGCCCGAGATGTCGTCGCCCCATTCCTGCATCTCGTCGAAGCTGCGCACCCGGTGACGTTCCAGAGGCACGCCCATCTCGGCGCAGACCGCGATGGCGAAGCCGTCGATCTCGAGGTCGTTCTTCACGCCCGCCGACTGCACGTAGGCGCGGTGTCCGTAGAACTTCTTCATCAGCCCCTCGGCCATGGGCGAGCGCGTCGCGTTGTGGTCGCAGCAGAACAGGACCGACCGGGGGAAGTCCTTCTGCGCCACCTCCATCTCAGGCCCCGTGGTGAAGGACGCAGATGAGGGTGAAGAGGCGCCGGGCCGTAT
>CAZUVG010000383.1:0-3392 GCA_964623765.1 uncultured Roseicyclus sp. | reverse complement strand
GGGCAGCCGGTGGACCTCGCCTGAACCGTCACTGGCGCCACGTCAGCACGAGATGCCAGGCGAGGTATCCCCCGATCGCGGCGAATATGAAGGCCCAGATCGTGTTGCCCTGGCTCTGCTCGACGAAGGCCCATGCGAAGGGCGCCGCGACCAGCAGGTAGCGGCGCCATGCAGGGCGAAAGAACGGATGCGAGGGGTCGATCAGGCGCATTGGCGTCGTGTCCACCAAGGGGTCCCCGACCACCATGCAGATCGGCGCGGCGCCGGCAAGCTCCCACCGCGCCGTCCGCCGGTCAGGGCACTTGCCGCTGCGCCTGCGCGTCGAGTTCTGCCATAACGGCGTCCCTGTCGCGCCCGGCGATAATGGCTTCCTTCATCAGCGCCTTCTGCGTCTTCGGCGCGAGCCCGTCGCTCGGCGGATCGCGATCGAGATTGGTCGGGAAGGAATACCCCTCCGCCGCTGCCGAAAGCGCCGCGTCGAGTTCGGCCTCTTCCAGCCGTCCGGCATCCCACGCCGACCGCATCGGATCGTAGAGCGCCTTGCACATCGCGAGCCTGTCAACGCTCTCCATCGCGCGTCCGAAGGCGGAGGATACCTGCAGGAGGTTCACCATGCGGTGGATGTTCTCGCTCCGGTTCTTGCCGGCGGCATGGAACAGCGCCGGGTTGAAGAAGATCGCGTCGCCCTTCGACAGGGGCAGCTGCACGCAGTTCTCCTCGAAATGGGCGCGGAAATCCTCGCGCCGCCACGCGGCATAGCCGGGCCGGTAGAGCTGCGAGAAGGGCAGCAGCTTCGTTGGCCCGCTCTTCACGGCCATGTCGCAATGGGCGATCCCGCCCTGCAGCGTCATCAGCGGCGAGAGGTCGTGGACATGCGCAGGGTAGGTCGCGCTGACCTCGGCGGTCTGGAACCCCAAGTGGTAGTCGCGATGCGCCTGCTGCGCCTTGCCGCCGGGATGGACGAGGTTGATCTGCGCCGTCATCTGGTAGTTCGGGCCGAGCCACGCCTCGCAGGCCGCGTCGATGGCCGGTGTCGCGAAGTAGCGGACGAATATTTCGGGCGCCTCTAGCGCGAGCTTCTGCAACGAGTTCCAGATGCGATCGTTGCTGCCCGCCGCCGCGAAATGGTCGGCGCCGCCGCCGTTCTCTGCCTTCTCGCGATCGATGATGCGTTCGTAGACCTTCGTTGCGGCGTCGATGGCCGCATGGTCGCGGCTGGCCTTTTTCACGACGAAGACACCGGCACCGCCCAGCAGGATCTGCGCCCATTCCGCCATCAGCGCGGTGCGGGTCTCCGGATTGACGAGATCGTCCGAGAGCGCGTCGGCGTCGTAGACGGGCACGTTCAGAGGTGCGCTTTCGGCACGGGGAATGTCACGCGGGTCCACAGCTTGAGACGTGAGTTCCGCGAACTCCTCGAGGCGGCAGGCGTCAGCGGCGTAGTAGCCGGCGCGTGGGGTGACGTTTTGGTCCTTCATAACTGTTTCCTCCCGATCAGGACGCCCGGAGAATACCGGGGCAGGCCGCTTGGCAGTGGAGAAAAAGACATCAATAATGCATCAGGCATAACGGTGCCCATCGAATGACACGTCGCTTTCCGATCAAGGAGATCGCCCGACAGGCCGGGCTGGGAACGGCCACCATCGACCGTGCAATCAACGGCCGGCCCAATGTCAGTCCGCAGACCCGCAACCGCGTCATCGCCGCGATCCGGGAACTCGAGGCGCAGGAGGCGCTTCTCGCCGCGCAGGGCCGACGCCTCTTCGTCGATATCGTCGCAGAGGCGCCAGGTCGTTTCACGCGTGAGATCCGTGTCGCGGCGGAGGCGGCGCTCGCCCAGGTGGCGGGGGCGGTGATCCGTCTGCGCTTCCATTTCCGGGAGGTGATGGCCGAGGAGGATGTGCTCGACGTTCTGCGACGTATCCGCCGACGAGGCAGCCAGGGGTTATGCGTCAAGGTTCGCGATACGCCAGCGATCCGCGATGCGGTGGAGTCGATGGTCGGGTCAGGGATCCCGGTCTTCACTCTGGTGACCGATCTGCCGGGCACGCGCCGAAGGGCCTATGTCGGACTGGACAACGTGAATGCCGGACGAACCGCTGCCTACCTGCTTGCCCAAGGCGTCGAGCGGCAGGGTGCGGCCGTTCTGGCGGTTCGCAGCCAGGACGCGTTCCTCGGCGAAACCGAGCGTTTCGAGGCGTTTCGGGCCGAGATGGGGCGGCTGTGCCCCACCATCGGGGTCATCGGCGTCTCGGGCGGCGCCGGGCTTGCCGGGCAGACGGCGTGGCAGGTCTCGGAGGCATTGGTCCGTCTCGGCGACGTCGCGGGAGTGTACTCCATCGGTGGCGGGAACCGTGCCATCCTCGAAGCCCTGGCCGAACACGGTATCCCGGGTGTCCCCTTCGTCGCGCACGATCTCGACCGGGAGAACGTCGCGCTGTTGCGCGAAGGCGCAATTTCCTTCGTGCTTCACCACGATCTGACCGACGACATGAGAAGCCTCTATACCGGCGTCATGGTGGCCCATGGTCTCGCGACCGTGGATCCACCACCGATTTCCAGCGATGTCCGGATCGTGGCACCCTTCAACATCCCGAACGCGCCGATACCGATCCGTTAGGGCCGGATGCGCGGCGCGTGCGGCGCGGCAACCCTCGGCATTCGGCTGCCGAGGGCCCGGTCGTTTCCTTTCGTCGGTCTGCTGGCCATGTCGGACTCGCCATGCGGATGCTGCAATGCGGCATTGTCTGGCCGTCGGTTGTGCGAGCGCGGAGACGAGACATATCCAGTCGCGAAACGCAAACTCGTCAGGAGCGCACCAAATGGCCAATGCCAGTCTCGAGAACGCACGCCACAACCGCCCCGGATTGAGCAGGTACCTGCACGATATCGCGGAGGCATTGCGGCTGCGCGCGGAATCAAGGGCCGTCTACAGGAGGACACTTGCCGAACTGCAATCGATGAGCGAGCGTGAGCTGTCCGATTTCGGCTTCCATCGCAACGAGTTGCCGGACATCGCGCGCAAGGCCGCTCATTCCGGCTAAGGCATCTCGGGCGGGCGCCACGGGCGAGCTATCGGCCATGGATGGTTCGCGCGTCACCATGTAATCTGGAAGCGGCTGGCATTCGGCAGGGCATCCCCGAATGGTGAGCACTGGAACCTGTGAGTACCTTACGGGGTGCGCTTGAGCGTCTGGCTGCGCGCCGGCGATCCAGTCTCGGGTTGGTGATGTTTGGCGGCGGGGGCGGGCGCCAGCCAGCAAAAACCTCGGAAATCAAAGAAGAATTTCCATCGATTACGGAGCGAATCCGGCGGTGTGCCATCACGTGTGACGTTAGCTGTGCAGCGGGTCAACAGGTGCCCAAGGATGCGATCCGGCATAATCCCACGC
>CAZUVG010000382.1:0-3403 GCA_964623765.1 uncultured Roseicyclus sp. | reverse complement strand
GCCGAGGGCACCGCGATGTCCGACGACGAGCGGCGCAAGCTCGTCTCCACCGAGCAGAGCCTGTCGATGGAGCCCGAGCCGAAGATGCCGACCGCGATCTCGGGACTGGAGACGTTCTCGCTCAGCGACAGCGACGGCGGGGAGGACGAGCAGCCCGGTCGCGACGTGGACGCCGACAGCCTGTTCAACCTGCCGGAACGCGACGACGACGAAGACGAGGACGACAGCCGCTGAGCTTCCCGCATGCGCTTGGCCTCCGGACCGCCCGCCACCAGGCTGCGAGTGGATCCGTCAAGAACGGGGGATGTCATGCATGCGGTTGCGACGGCTTTTCTCATCGCCATCGTCACGCTCGCGGCATCGTCGGGCGCCGCGCAGTCGGCCTATTGCACCGAGTCCCGGGTCATCCGGAACATGATCTTCGACCGGCCCGGGCACTGCTTCTCCCCGGTGGCCGGCCGGGAACTCTTCGGCAATTCGGACTGATCCGTCTCGGGGCCACGCCCCCTGCGCGCGGGTTGCCGGCTGACCGGGCTAGTGCGCCGCGACGGTGACGTTGTCGAGAAGCGTCCGGCCGCCATCCACCGTAATGACCTCCCCCGTTACGAAGCCCGCCCCGTCGGATGCGAGGAAATGCACCGCCGAAGTGACCTCGCGCGCACTCGCGATACGGCCCAGCGGCGTGCACTCGCGGATCTCCTGCCTCAGCCCGTCGGTCTCGTTCAGGCTCTCCTTCAAGCTTGCAGACATGACCGAACCGAAGGCGACCCCGTTCACGCGGATGCGGTGCGGCGCGAGCGCCACGGCGAGGCTGCGCGTCGCCTGGTCGAGCGCGGCGCAGGCGATGGAATAGCCCATGAGGTCAGGGTGGGTCCGCCGTGCGGCAATCGAGGAGATGTTGACGATGGAGCCAACGGGGCCATCGTCGCTGCCGGCCGCCTCGGCTTGCGCGATCATGCGGTTCGCCACCGCCTGGCTGAGGCGGAGGGCCGCGAACATGTTCTGGTCCAGCAGCGTCTGCACCGAGCCGTCGGACGGATCGAGCGGGTCGGTGGGAAGGATCTGGCGGCTCGCGTTCACAAGGACGTCTATCCTGTCGAAGGCATCGACCGTCGCCGACAGGAGGTTCGCCACCGTCAACTTCTCGCGCAGGTCACCCGCGAAATAGCGGACCTGCCCCTTGTCGTCCTCGATCTCGCCGCACTCGTCGGCGAGCCGCGCCTCGTCGCGGTCGGCAAACATAACGTTCGCCCCGCGGTCGACGAAGTGCCGCGCGATTGCGAGGCCGACGCCGTTTGCTGCGCCGGTGATGATGGCGGTCTTGCCCTGGATGGAGAGTGTCATGCGTGCCGTCCTCTGGCTTTCTGCCCGGTCCGCCGGGGCTTGCCTGCCTCGTAGAGCTTGAAGCCCTCCAGTTCGCCGATCTGCCGCCCGGTCCCGAAGGCCTCCCTGAGCGCCGCCTCATAGGGCAGATGGCGGTTGGCCACCATCACGAACTTGCCCGAGGGCGTCAGCAACCGCGCCGCCGCCGCGATGAAGGCACGGCCGAGCGCGGGATCTGCGCGGCGCCCGGCATGGAACGGGGGGTTGCAAAGGATGGCGTCGTAGGGCGCCTCGGGCTCGAACACGGTCGCGTCGGCCCAGTGGAAGGCGGCGCGGGGGTCGTCCACGTTGAGCCGTGCAGCGGCAAGCATGGCGTGGTCGGCCTCGACCAGGTCGAGCCGCTCGATACCCGCCTGCTCGGCCAGCACCTCGGCGGCGAGATAGCCCCAGCCCGCGCCGAGGTCGGCGACGCGGCCGTGCAATTCGGGCACCAGCGCCACGAGAAGTTCCGACCCCCGGTCGGGCCCCTCCGCCGAGAACCCGCCCGGCGCGGTGACGTAGCCGCCCGCAACGCGCGCAGGCTCCGCGATCCAGTCGGCGACCTCGCGGGGCAGGACCTCGGGGCGGCGCAGCCAGAAAAGCTTGCCGTGCGCCTTGGACCACACCTCCTCCACCGGCAGGACGGCGCGCACGGTTTTCAGGAGCGCCTCGATCCCCTCCTCCTTCGCGCCGTCAACCATCAGGAGGCCACCGGGCTTAAGGATCGATGCAGCCTCCGCCACGGCGGAGAGCGAGCGCTGCCGAGACTTGACGATCTGAACGAGTGCCGCGTCGAACTCGGTTTCGCCCACGGCCTCCGCGGTCAGGTCGGGCACGACGCGGAAGCCGCGCGCCACGAGACGGTCATGGTCCGGGCGGAAGCCCTGCACGGCCGTAACCTCCGCGCCGAAAGCGGCGAGATCGGCATCGCCTCGGGGCATCAGCGCGACGAGGCGGCCCTTCACGCCGGGCAAGACGCCGGCCTCCAGCGCGAGGGTCCATCTGTCGGGGGTCATGGGCAGGGGCGGACGACCGGGGTCAGTCGTCCTTCTCCATCGTGCATTGCAGCGGGTGCTGGTTGCGCCGGGCGAAATCCATCACCTGCGCCACCTTGGTTTCCGCGATCTCGTAGGAGAAGACGCCAACGACGGCAACGCCCTTCTTGTGGACGGTCAGCATGATCTCGACCGCCTGGCTGTGAGACACGCCGAAAAACCGCTCGAGCACATGCACGACGAATTCCATCGGCGTGTAGTCGTCGTTCAGCAGCAGCACCTTGTACATCGGCGGGCGCTGCGTCTTCGGCTTCGTCTTGGTGATGACGTTCGCGTCGCCCTCTTCCTTGGGCTTGTCTGCCATCATCTGCCAGCGGTCGGTCTGCATTGCGTCTCCATTCCGCTTGGGGGCGCGGCTGGCCCTCGCATGGGCGCACTATATAAGGCATATGGCGATTCAGAAAAGAGGGGCGTGGCATCAATGGTTTCCCGCCTGACCACCATCGGCTTCGACGCCGACGACACCTTGTGGCAGAACGAGGCGTTCTTCCGCCTCACGCAGGACCGCTTTGCCGAGCTTCTGGCCGATCATGCCGAGCGCGAGCATCTGCACGCGCGACTCCTCGCGGCGGAACGCCGCAATCTCGGGCATTACGGCTTCGGCATCAAGGGCTTCATGCTGTCGATGATCGAGACCGCGATCGAGGTCACGGAGGGCCGCGTGCCGGCCGGCGTGATCGGCGAGATCCTCGCCACCGGGCAGGAAATGCTGAGCCACCCGATCGAGCTTCTGCCCCATGCCGCCGATGTGGTGGCGCGGCTGGCATCCTCTCACCGGCTGGTGCTGATCACCAAGGGCGACCTGCTCGACCAGGAACGGAAGCTGGCGCAATCGGGGCTGGGCGAGCGGTTCGACGCGGTCGAGATCGTGTCAGACAAGACGCGCACCGTCTATGACCGCGCCTTCACCCGCCACGGCGACGGTCCGGACCGCGCGATGATGGTCGGCAACTCGATGAAATCGGACGTGCGCCCCGCGCTCGACG
>CAZUVG010000381.1:0-3420 GCA_964623765.1 uncultured Roseicyclus sp. | reverse complement strand
GGCGTGTGGCTGACCGACAGCGAGGGCAACCGCATCCTCGACGGCATGTCGGGGCTGTGGTGCACGGCCGTGGGCTACGGGCGGAACGAGATCGTGGACGCCGTCGCGGCGCAGATGCGCGAGCTGGCCTTCTACAACACCTTCTTCCAGACGACCCACGCGCCGGTGGCCGAGCTGTCGGAGCTGCTGGCGAGCCTTACCCCGCCGCAGTTCAACCGCTTCTTCTACTGCTCGTCGGGGTCGGAGGCGAACGACACGATCTTCCGCCTCGTGACCTACTACTGGCACCTGATGGGCGAGCCGCAGCGCAACGTCATCGTCTCGCGCCGAGGGGCCTACCACGGCTCGACCGTGGCGGCTGCGGCGGTGGGCGGCTTCGACCCGATGCACGCGCAGCCCGGGCTGCCCGTTGGCAACGTGTTCCATGCGCCACGCCCGGGCTGGTGGTCGGCGGGCGGGGATCTCTCGCCCGGGGAGTTCGGCCGCAAGGTCGCGCGGGAGACGCTCGCGCTCATCGACGGGATCGGGGCGGGCCGCGTCGCCGCCTTCATCGCGGAGCCGATCATGGGCGCGGGCGGCGTGATCGTCCCGCCCGAGACCTACTGGCCCGAGCTTCGGGCCGGGCTGAAGGATCGGGGCGTCATGCTGATCTCCGACGAGGTGATCTGCGGCTTCGGGCGGACGGGAAACTGGTTCGGCTGTGAAACCTACGGGACCGACCCCGACTTCATGACGATGGCGAAGGCGCTGACCTCGGGATACGTGCCGATGGGGGGCGTTGCGGTCTCGGACCGGGTGGCCGAGGTCCTGATGGAGAAGGGCGAGGAATTCACCCACGGCTACACCTATTCCGGGCATCCGGCCGCGGCGGCGGCGGCGCTCGTCAACCTACGCATCCTGCGGGACGAGGGGCTGGTGGACCGCGTCGCGGAGGACATCGGGCCGTATCTGGCAGGGAAGTGGCGCGGCCTCGCCGACCACCCGATCGTTGGCGAGGCGGAGATGGTTGGCCTCGTGGGCGGGCTGCAACTTGCCGCCGACAAGGTGGCGCGGCGCGCCTTCCCCGACGATTCGGACGTGGGCCTGACCTGCCGGGAGCATTCCTTCGCCGCGGGACTGGTCATGCGGGCGGTGGGCGACCGGATGGTGGTGGCGCCGCCCCTCGTCCTGACCCGCGAGGAGGCCGACATGCTGATCGCGCGGGCGACGCGGGCCCTCGACCGGACCGAGGCCGACATGCGGAAGGCCGGGCTGTTCTAGGCCGGCGTCTCCGCGTCCCCGCCGCCGTCTTCCCTTGCGGCATGGGTCTTCGCGCGGTGCGCGGCGATCTTCTGTTCGAGAAGACGGCGCGCCCGCATCTCGGCGCGGCGGATGCGGACGAAGGTGCGGAACAGTTCTTCCGTCGTGGGCGAGGAGGTGCCGAGGGCGCGGGCAATCTCGTCCACGAGCTGGTCGTCGTCCATCGCCTCGGCGGCGGCGATGACGTCCTGCGCGAGACGATCTGCGAGGTCCTCGGTGATCGCGCTCATGTGTTGTCCTCAGCGGGTGGTCTCGGTCAGGCGGCGGCGCACGTAGTCCTGCACGGTCTGGATCATGGGATCCATGTAGGGATCCTCGAAGAAGTGGCCGGCGCCCTCCATCTCCTCGTGGGTGATGGTGATGCCCTTCTGCTCGTGGAGCTTGTCAACGAGAATGCGCGTGTCCTGCGGCTTGGCGAAGCGGTCGTTGGTGCCGTTGATGACGAGACCCGAGGCGGGGCAGGGCGCGAGAAAGGAGAAGTCGTACATGTTCGCGGGCGGCGAGACGGAGATGAAGCCGGTGATCTCGGGCCGCCGCATCAGGAGCTGCATGCCGATCCACGCGCCGAAGGAGAAGCCCGCCACCCAGCAATGCTTGGCGTTGGGGTTCATCGACTGCAGGTAGTCGAGCGCCGAGGCGGCGTCCGACAATTCGCCGATGCCCTGGTCGTATTCGCCCTGGGACCGGCCGACGCCGCGGAAGTTGAAGCGCAGCACGGTGAAGCCGATCTCGTGGAACGCGTAGTGCAGGTTGTAGACGACGCGGTTGTTCATCGTGCCCCCGAATTGCGGGTGTGGATGCAGGATGATGGCAATCGGCGCGTCCTTGACCTTCTGCGGGTGATAGCGTCCTTCAAGCCGGCCATCGGGGCCGGGGAAAATCACCTCGGGCATTCAGGTCTCCCTTGCGGCGGGACGGGGCGGCGTTTCTTGACGCGCCGCCCGGCGCTCCCTATCAGAATTCGCACCGGAGGCAGCGGCCGCCGGACCGCCTCGCAGTTAAGCTCCGCGGGCGCAAAGGTCAATTGGTCCGGACGTGCCGCAACCCAGGGAGATGGACGCATGAAGCTGTCGACGAAGGGGCGCTACGCGATGGTGGCCATGGCCGATCTCGCGATGCTGAAGCCGGGAGAGCTGAGCGCGCTTTCGGAAGTGGCACGGCGGCAGCACATCTCGCTGCCCTATCTCGAGCAGCTTTTCGTGAAGCTCAGGCGCGCGGGACTGGTGGAATCGGTTCGCGGGCCGGGCGGCGGCTATCGCCTGACGCGGGCGGCCTCGGACATCCGGGTGGTCGACATCTTCGCGGCCGTGGACGAGACGGTGGATGCCATGCACAAGGGCGCGGGCGCGACCGGCGGGTTGTCCGGGAGCCGCGCGCAGAGCATGACCAACCGGCTGTGGGAGAGCCTGAGCGCCCATGTATACGTCTTCCTGCACCAGACCCGCCTGTCGGACGTGGTCGCCAACGAACTGACGCCGTGCCCGGCGGTGCCGACGCTGTTCGAGGTCGTCGACGAGGGCTAGACCGTCCCGGCATGGCCATCGAGGCCACGCCGCGCCGTCGCCTCCGGCGGCCGTATTTGGAACAAGAAGAAGGGAGGGCCACGCGCCCATGGCCCGCGTCTATCTCGACCACAACGCGACGATGCCGCTGAGGCCGGAGGCGCGGGCGGCGATGCACGAGGCGATGGATGTCGTGGGCAATCCGTCCTCCGTCCATGCCGAGGGGCGCGCGGCCAAGGCGTTGGTGGAGCGGGCACGGGCGCAGGTCGCCGAAGCCGTGGGCGCAAATGGGTCGGACGTGGTCTTCGTCTCGGGCGCGACGGAGGCGGCGGCGCTGGCGCTGGCGGGGCGCGGCCTGCACGGGGCGGCGGTGGAGCACGACGCGGTGCGGGCCTGGATCCGCGAGGACCTTCCGGTGGGCGCGGACGGGCGCGTGCGGGTCGAGGACCCCGTCGTCTCGACGCTGCAGGCGGCGAACTCGGAGACCGGCATCCTGCAGGACCTGCCCGAGGGGCTGGCGGTCAGCGACTGGACGCAGGCCTTCGGCAAGTTGCCCGTGGCTTTCGACTGGTCGGGTGCAGAGATGGCGCTGATCTCGGCACACAAGATCGGCGGGCCC
>CAZUVG010000380.1:0-3444 GCA_964623765.1 uncultured Roseicyclus sp. | reverse complement strand
GCGAGACGGTGGAATGGCTGGTGCGCTACCACCTGCTGATGTCGGACATGGCGCAGAAGCGCGACATCTCCGACCCGCGCACGGTGCGCGACTTCGCCAAGGCGGTGAAGACGCGGGAACGGCTGGAACTCCTGACCGTGCTGACGGTCTGCGACATCAGGGGCGTCGGGCCCAACACCTGGAACAACTGGAAGGCGACGCTCCTGCGCGGGCTCTACCGCGCGACGGCGACGGCGCTCGAGACCGGGCTCGAGGACCTCAACCGCGAGAAGCTGGAGGGCGAGGCCAAGCGTGCGCTGCGCGCGGCGCTGGCGGAATGGCCGAAGGCGGAGCTCCGCGTCGAGATCGACCGCCATTACGGCCCCTACTGGCAGGGGCTGGACCTGCCCACGCAGGTCACCTTCGCCAAGCTGTTGCGCGGACTGGAGGAAGACGGCATCCGCATCGACACGCGCGAGGACGAGGACCGGGACGCCACGCGCGTCTGCTTCGTGCTGTCCGACCATCCGGGCATCTTCTCGCGCCTTGCAGGCGCGCTGAGCCTCGTGGGCGCGAACGTGGTGGACGCGCGGACCTATACCTCGAAGGACGGTTTCGCCACGGCGGTCTTCTGGGTGCAGGATTCCGACGGCAACCCCTACGAGGCCGCGCGCCTGCCACGGCTCAAGAACATGATCGGCAAGACCCTGAAGGGCGAGGTCATCGCGTCCGAGGCGCTGGAGGGCCGCGACAAGATCAAGAAGCGCGAGCGTCCCTTCGAGGTGCCGACCACGATCACCTTCGACAACGAGGGTTCGGAGATCTACACGATCGTGGAGGTCGACACGCGCGACCGCCCCGGCCTGCTCTACGACCTGACGAAGACGCTGGCCGCGAGCAACGTCTACATCGCCCACGCCGTGATCGCGACCTACGGCGCGCAGGTCGTGGATACCTTCTACGTCAAGGACATGTTCGGGCTGAAGCTGCACACCCGCGCGCGGCAGCAGAACCTCGAGCGCAAGCTTCGCGACGCCATCGCCCGCGTGGCCGAGCGGGCCGGGGCCTGAGCATGGCCGCGCCCCGCCCGATCCGTCTGGTGACGGGGTTCGTCACGGTGGGCTTCTGGACGCTGCTAAGCCGCATCCTGGGCTTCGTCCGTGACATTCTGATCGCGGCCTTCATGGGCACGGGGCCGGTGGCCGAGGCCTTCCTGGTGGCCTTCGCGCTGCCCAACATGTTCCGCCGCTTCTTCGCCGAGGGGGCGTTCAACACCGCCTTCGTACCGCTCTTCTCCAAGAAGCTGGAAGCGGGGGAGGAGCCGGGGCGTTTCGCGCAGGATGCCTTCTCGGGGCTCGCGACCGTCCTGGTCGTGCTGACGCTGATCGCTCAGGTGGCGATGCCTTGGCTGGTGCTCGCCATGGCCGCGGGCTTTGCCGGGGATGAACGCTTCCCGCTCGCCGTGGTCTTCGGGCGGATCGCATTCGCCTACATACTGTTCATCTCGCTGGCCGCGCTCCTCTCCGGCCTGCTCAATGCCACGGGCCGCTTCGCCGCCGCGGCCGCGGCGCCGCTGCTGCTGAACGTCATCCTGATCGCGGCCCTGATCCTGGCGGAAAGCGGAGTATTGCGCGATGCGGCCACGGTGGACCTGCCCGGCGTCGCGGCGCTGGAGGGGCTGCATCACGGCACGCTCCTCGTCTGGGGAACCCTCGTCGCAGGCGTGGCGCAGATGGGCCTCGTCTGGGTCGCGGCCGCGCGCGCGGGTTACAGGCTGGGCTTCCGCCTGCCACGGCTCACACCCGACATGAAGCGCCTTGCAATCATCGCCCTGCCGGCCATGCTCGCTGGCGGCGTCGTGCAGATCAACCTGCTGGTCGGACGGCAGGTGGGCAGCTTCTTCGACGGTGCGATCGCGTGGCTCTCCTTCGCGGATCGGCTCTACCAGTTGCCGCTCGGCGTGGTGGGCATAGCCGTCGGCGTGGTTCTCCTGCCAGATCTTTCGCGGCGCCTGCGGGCCGGCGACGCCGACGGCGGGCGCGATGCGCTGTCCCGCGCGGGCGAGATTTCCATGGCGCTGACGGTCCCGGCTGCGGTGGCGCTGATCGTCATCCCAGTGCCCATCGTCTCGGTCCTGTTCCAGCGCGGCGCATTCGGCGCGGATGACACGGTGGCCACGGCGCTCGCGCTCGCCGTCTACGGCGCGGGTCTTCCGGCCTTCGTCCTGCAAAAGGTTCTGCAGCCCCTCTACTTCGCGCGCGAGGACACGCGGACGCCGTTCCGCTACGCGCTCGTGGCGATGGTGGTCAACGCCGTGGCGGCCGTCGGCTTCGCGGCCCTCCTCGGCTTCATCGGCGCGGCGATCGGCACGACGCTCGCGGCCTGGGCGATGGTCGTCCTGCTCCTGCGCGGGCGCCGCGGAATGGGCGCGGTCGCGACCTTCGACGACCGGTTCCGCCGCCGCATCTGGCGCATCCTCGCGGCCTCGGTGCTGATGGGCGGCGGGCTCTGGGTCGGCGTTCTGCTCTGGGGGCCGCTTCTGGGCCTGCCGGGATGGAGGTATGTGGCGCTCGCCATCCTCGTCCTCGGCGGCGCGGTCGTCTACGGCGTGCTCGGCCAGCTTCTCGGCGGGTTCCGGATCGGCGAGTTTCGCCGGGCCCTGAAGCGCGCCTAGCGCTGGCGCAGCTTGTCGAGCGCGCGCCGCCAGCCTCCCGGGCTGACGACGAAGGACAAAAGGAACCCGGCGACGAACCCCGCGAGGTCCGCCGTGACGTTGCCGAAATCCCCGTTGATGACGCCGAACAGGAGCTGGATCGCCAGAAGCGCCCCGATCAGCCCGAAGGCGCGCATCCGGTTGTCGCCGCGTTGCGAGGCGTCGACCCACATGAGGAAGGTGAAGGCCCCGATCAGGCCGTAAACGCCGGGATAGCCGCCGATCAGCGGATAGGGGCTGTTCAGAACAAGCACGTAGGCCAGCGCGCCGAAGACCGCGGAGGCCCAGAAGATCGCGACGAAGGCCAGAGGAGAGAAGACCTCGGCCACCATCTTGCCGATCGCGAGCACGAAGACGACGACGAAGGCGGCGTGGACGAAGCCGCCGTGGATCAGCGGATACGTCAGGAATCGCAGCAGCTGGTCCGGCGGAAAGCGTCCGTTGGCCAGCATCCAGTCCGCGACCTCGTCGAGCACCGCGTAGTCCTGGATCGCGGCGAGCCGCCAGCCGACGCCGCCCTGCCCGCCGAAGAACCCGGCCGTCGCCATCTGGAACATGATCTCGAGCCCGGTGATGACGGCCGCGAGCGCCACGACGACGGGCGGCAGCGCGTTGAAGGGCGAGACGTTGTGGTTCTCCATCGGGCCCCTGCCCCTTCGGTTGACGCCATCCGGCCCCGTGGGTAAGCGATGCCGCGGCGCTTGGCCAGAGGGGGCCTTGGCGCGCGATCCACGGGAAGGCAGACCATGGCC
>CAZUVG010000379.1:0-3453 GCA_964623765.1 uncultured Roseicyclus sp. | reverse complement strand
CGGGCGAACCATCGTTACAACGCGCCATCCAAGGCGCTGATCGTGCCCGCCAACCGCTTCGAGGTGATCGAGTGCGTCGCCGCGCTGGCTGCCGTGCGCGAGCATGACCTCGACGGAGAACCGCGCGGCCCCGGCCCTCTCGACGTCCTGTGCCAGCACATCCTGATCCGCGCCGCGGCCGGGCCGTTCGACGCGGGTGAGCTTTACGGGGAGGTCGTCACGACAGGCGCCTATGCCGATCTCGACCGCATCACCTTCGACCGCTGCCTCGACTTCGTGGCAACCGGCGGCTACGCGCTGCGGGCCTACGACCAGTGGCAGCGCCTGATGCAGCGGGCCGACGGCCTCTGGCAGCTCCGCGATCCGCGTGCGGCGAGCCGCATCCGCATGAACATCGGCACCATCGTGGACGCCGACAAGATGGCCGTCCGCCTCCACAAGTCCCGCGGCGGCAAGCCTCTCGGCGAGGTGGAGGAATACTTCGCCTCCATGCTTCGCAAGGGCGACACGTTCCTGATCGGCGGCGAGATCGTCCGCTACGAGGGCATGCGCGAGATGGTGGTCGAGGTCACGCGCACCCCGTGGCAGAAGCCCAAGATCGCGACCTTCATGGGCACGAAGTTCGCCACCTCCACGCAGCTCTCCGACCGCATCCTGGCGATGTTCCGCAAGGACGACTGGCCCGACCTGCCCGGCCACACGCGGCAATGGCTCCACCTCCAGCGCGAGGTCAGCCGCCTGCCCGAGCGCGACCGACTGCTGGTCGAGAGCTTCCCCCATGACGGGCGCGAGCATCTCGTTGCCTACGGGTTCGCCGGAAAGAACGCGCAGCAGACGCTGGGGCTCCTGCTCACGCAGCGGATGGAGGCGCAGGGGCTGAACCCGATGGGATTCGTCGCCACGGATTATGCCACGCTGATCTGGGGCCTCGACGCGGTGGAGGACGCGGTGCCGCTCTTCACCCGCCAGAACCTGATCGAGACGATGGAGACATGGCTTGCCGACAACGCCGTGATGAAGCGGACCTTCAAGGCCTCGGCCATCGTCGCGGGGCTCATCGACCGCACGAGCCCGGGCGGCAAGCGAAAGACCGGGCGGCAGACGGCGTTTTCCACCGACATCCTCTACGACACGCTGCGCAAGTACGACCCGGGCCACGTGATGCTCGACATCACGCGTGCCGAGGCGATGCGCGGTCTCGTCGATTTCGGCCGGATCGAGGAGATGCTGTCGCGCATCGGCGACCGGATCGACCACGTACGCCTGACCCGCGTCACGCCGCTCGCCGCGCCCCTCTTCCTCGAGCCGGGCCGGGTCCCCGTCGAAGGCCTCGCCAACCAGAGGCTGATGGAGGAAGAGGCGCAGCGGCTCATGCAGACCGCCGGGCTGGCGCTCGCCTGAAGCCGGCCGGACCTTGCGTGGCGACGTCTGGCATGTCAGTGAACGGAACATGAACGCGCCTGCCGCCGAGACGCCTCCGTTCCTTGCCTTCCGCTTCCGGGGAGAGACCCTGCATGCGCACGCCTCGGGCGCCCTCCACTGGCCCGTGCAATCGCTTCTCGTCGTCTCCGACCTTCATATCGGCAAGTCCGGGCGCATCGCACGTCGGGGCGGACCGATGCTTCCGCCATACGAGGGCATCGAGACCCTGATCCGCCTCGCTGCCGACATCGAGGCGACAGGCGCGCGGACCATCGTCTGCCTCGGCGACAGTTTCGACGATGCCGAGGCCGCGGCCGAACTCCGTGGCGAGACCGCGGCGCATCTCGCGCCGCTGATGGCCGGCCGGGAGTGGATCTGGATCGAGGGCAATCACGATCCCGGACCGCTCGGGCTGGGCGGGACGCACCTCGGCAGTTTCCGGGAAGGGCCGCTGACCTTCCGCCACATCGCCAGCCCGGGGGCCGAGGGCGAGGTCTCCGGCCATTTCCATCCGAAGGCGCGTCTCGGCGGACGGGGCCGGGGTATCACGCGGCCCTGCTTCCTCGTCGACGGGACGCGGATCGTCATGCCGGCCTACGGGACATATACCGGCGGGCTCCACTGCGACGGCCCCGAACTCGACGCGCTGATGGGGCCCGGTGCGGCGGCTATCCTCCTGGGGCGGCCGCCCGTGGCCATCCCTATGCCGCGCCCTCGCGCGACGGCCTTGCCGCCTCCAGATCCCGCAGGTAGGCGCGGCTGACCGGAACCTCCTGTCCACAGGACAGGACCGCCACGTACCGGCGCCCGCATCTGCGCACGTCACGGAACGCGGCGAGCGCCACCCAGTGCGAGCGATGGACCCGGAGGCCGGGCACCTCCCCCAACTCGCGCAGCGCGTCGCGGAACCGCATCAGCACCCGGCAGCTGCCCCCGGTGGTGTGGACGCGCAGGTAGTGGTCGTCCGCCTCGATCCAACGCAGCGTTCCCCCCGTCTCGCGCTCGATCTCGCGCAGGAACGCCGGCCGCGCCGTCTCCGGGGCCTTCGCCGTCTCCGGGGCCTGTTGATGCCGCGGTCGCGTCGGATGGCCGGCCGCTGCCAGCCGGACATGGAGCCGCACGAGCGACACGCCCAGCGAGACCGTGAAGACGACCACGACATGGTGGACCAGCATCTCCGGGTTGAGCACGTCCTTGCCCATTGCCAACCCGTTGAAAAGGCATATCGCCGGTCCGAGCGTCAGCGCGATGGCCGCCGCACCCGTGAGTTCCGACAGCACCGATGTCCGCCCGAAGACCGCGTTCGTCGCGCGACGAACCCCCAGCGCGAGCAATATCCCGACCCCTATGAGGCCGGTCCAGTAGAAGAGCCTGGGCGCGAAGTCCATCGCCGTGAACGTGCCGAGGGGCCCGGCCAGCGCGCAAAACATCGACGACACGCCCCAGGCCGCAAGCCGGATCACCCGGCGCATTCGCCGGTCCGAGCGAAAGATTTCCTCTGCAATGGCCATGGCAGGATACGGAAGCGTGCAAATTCGACAGGCGCGCTTCTAGTCGAATTTCGCAGTCGATCAATGGATGCATTCCTCCAGTCGGTCAGGTTCCACGAGAGGCCGCCGCGACCGAATCCCGCACGGTTGATCGAGCAGCGCCCTGCTCCTTTCGCGGACGCCCGGCACGCGATGGCGGCATTCAAGAAGGAATCTCCGGCCATCAATGCCCAGGACGAAACCCCTAGGCGAAACGCAGCCTCGCCCGGTCGGTCATTTCCCCGATCCGGGACGCCGGGAAGCCCTGCGCGGCGATCTCATCCACGATGCGCGCCGCCTCCTCGGCCGGCACGGCGGCAAGGAGCCCGCCCGAGGTCTGCGGATCGAAAACGATCTCGCCGCGCGCGCCCCCGGTCACCTCCGCCACCCCCGCGAGCGCCGCCCGGTTCTGTGCAAAGAGCGTGGAGCGGATACCGCGCGCCGCCAGTCCCTCAGCTCCCGGCAGGAGCGGGAGGGCCTCGAGTGCAACCACGGCGCCCAC
>CAZUVG010000378.1:0-3496 GCA_964623765.1 uncultured Roseicyclus sp. | reverse complement strand
CTTTCCATCACGAGGATGCGCAGGCCTCGGCCAAGCAGCGACGTCGCGAGCGTCAGTCCCGCGACGCCGCCTCCGACGATGCAGAGATCGCACTCGAGGACGGACCCCGGCTCCAGCGTACGCGCATCGATCATCGATTCTCCCCACGAGCTGCCGCCGTACCGGCGATGTCGGATGCGACACAGCAGACGGCGACTTCGGTCTCGGACAACAGCCACCCACGGACGCGCATCGTCCGACCCGCCAGATAGTCAGCCTCGCATCGCCGCGAGGCCCATTCAGTGAAGCGTCCCGGTGACGACGGACCGGCGTAGCGATAGTCACGCCTCAGTCGCTCGACGACGGCGTCACAGTCCGGGGCGATCCCGACCACGCTGCGGATCACGCCACCCGCGGCGGACGCCTCGGGGAAGGCGGGCAGCGTCTGGATCGCCCGCTCAATCCCCGCGCCCGTCGACGTCTGCCGGGACGGGCCGTCCGCCGCGACCACACCGGGGCCGAAGAGCCCCGCCCACAGACAGACGCCGAGCGTCCTCCGTCTCGACATGAACGTCATTGCAATCTCCGTCCAGGGTGCGGCTGCGGCCGATTCCGGCTCACCGTTCGAACAGGAACGGCGTGACCATCAAGAGGGCGAGGCCGGCGATGTACCCCCCGCTCCGCAGGAGCGCTCGGCGCCGGGTCCCTCGTAATGGCATGACGAGCGACACGAACGCCATGCCGCACCCGGCAACCATGACCAGCGTCACGACTTCGTCCATCGCGGGAGCCACCCGATGAAGCCCGCCCATCGCGATCGCGAGACCGGCCCACGCGGCAAGCATGCAGATCACGACCGCCCCGAGGACGGCGACGAAGCCGCAGTGAAGGTCCTCCACGCGGCGCCCGATGCCGACGAGGACCACGACGGCCGCAACACACGCCGCGAGCACCACCGCGACCTGCCCTGCTCCGATCTGCAGATGCCCGTACTCGGTCGTCGACGACCACCCGGCCGCCAAGAGCCAGCCGACGGAGAGTCCCACGCACCCCCCGCACAGAACCTGTCGGAGCATCTCAAGCCGACGTGATCGAGAGGTGGTCACCGAGGGGACTCCTGGACGGCGGACGACGGCGGCCGGGCACCTGGCTTCGCATCCGCCGCTCAATGCCGATTACTTTGGCGCGGACCATCATTGATCCCCCCGAACAGCAGCAACTTGCGCGTCAGGTAGGGATACGGCTGGGAGAGTACCGGATCTTCCTCTGCATTGAGCGTCTCGAACACCTGATCGCCCCGCTGGTACTTGAGCACCATGCCACTGCCACCCGCGGCCGCCGAGCGGCTGACGAAGCTCCTCAAGTTGAAGAACGGCTTGGCGATACGCTCGTCAGCCAGGTTCTGGAGGATCGGGTCACTGCTCTCCAGGATCAGCACGATATCGCGTTGGAACCCGAACAACTGCGTCGTGGGCGGCACGAGGAAGTGATTCGTCGTCCCGTTCTCGGTCCGCAGGTTGCTGAACATGGCGAACACGCTTCGTGTCTTGAGGCCGAGGTAGGGGCACGCGCCGTTGACGACGACCAGGAGCGGAAACACGAGAAGAACCGCGTGCGCAGGTCGAAGCAAGGGACCAAGGCGGCACGGCCGCGTCCTTCGCCGCTCCGCCCAGAGGACGGGCACGAGCACTGCGAAGAAGCCGATGCTCCACAGGAACCAGAGAACCTTGAAGACCCTGAACGAGTTCACAACGCCACCGTCGAGGTTCGCGAACGCGACCACAAGCAGAAAGGACGCCCAGAAGACTGGGGGAGCGAAACTCCAGAGCCTACGGCCGTATCGCAGCAATCGCTGGAATGATGCGTCCACCTGATCGATCATGCCGATCGGCAAGAAGAGAAAGAGCCCGGCGTACATCAGTGCCGTGAAGTCGTAGAAGTCCTCGACGCCCAGCACGAAGTGGAAGGCGAGGCCGATCCCAATGCCATAGAGGCGCGTGGCCGGAAGCAGAAGAAGAAGCGGTATAGCCGCCTCGACGATGAGCGTTCCCCAGATGGCCGAATGCTCGGTGAGCGGGATCATCGGGATGCCCGGCAACCCGAGCTTGTTGAGGGTCAGCGAGAGATTCTCGAGGTGCTCGACCGCGGCGCTCCACTCGGGGTCGACGAAGTCCCGGTTCAACTTGTGGAACACGACCCAGAAGTAGAGCAGCAGGAACTCGACACGCACGGCCGGGATCGCCAGACGGATCCATCGGCGGGCATCGAAGGTCGTCCCACGCCTCTCCCAGGCGACCCAGCCAATCCCGACGAGCATCGTGGCGGCCGCGATGGCGGCCAGCACGGTGTGGTTGCTCACATTCGGGAGCCGGACCATGAAGTTGGCGAGCTGGGCGACGAGCAGAAAGCCGAAGGCCGTCACCCTCCCGCGAGTGAACAGCACTGCCATCGCCGCCGCAGTCGTCATGATGTCCGCGGGATAGTCGATCCAGTCGTTGGTCTTGCCGTTGTGGAACAGGACGGACCAGGCCCAGAGCATCGCGACCCAGCGCATCCAGAGCACATTCTGGCTCTGACTCGCTTCGAGAAGCGGCGTCGACGACGCCGGTCCGCTCTCCGTGCCGAGTTCTTCACGCATCGCGGACCTCACGGGAGCAGTCGCTGCCGCACCGACGTATCGGGCAGCGCGCATGCATCACTGCCTCCGAACAGTCGGTAGCGGTGACGGGCGACCACTCGGTACACGGGATCCCGGAGAAAGGTCGGAAAAGCCAGCAGGAGACGAGCTCCGAACCCCAACGACCCACTGATCGCGGCGACGGCTCGGAGCACGGCGGTCGAGTGCGAATGACATGCCTCGCCGTCCCAGAAGACCAGACTCGTCAGATCGCCACCCGATCGTTCCGGGAACCACCGCCCGAAGGTCGTGCCCTGCAGGGGGGCGAAGTGCAGACGATCAAGGCGGTCATGCCGCACGCAGAAGCGAACGAATCGGTCGCAGAGGCCACACTCACCATCGAAGAACACGACCCGGAGGTCGGGTGCGGGCTCCCCGGCAAGTCCGGGAGGCGTCGACGTCTCAGTCTTGGTGCCCACGGCAGGTACTCGACGGCCAACTGGTCTTGGGGAGTATGGCGCACATCCGGCTGTCCGACGGCGACTTATCAGACGACGAAACCGTTGGGCCCGTTCGGTCAGACTACCAGCCATCCGGTCCATGTTCCACAGATCGGTGAAGACGGGCACGAGCAACGAACCGGGGCCGCGCCGCTGGCCGCCAGGCGACGGCGCCCCCTCCTCCCGCGAGACATCATCGGAAGTCACGAGACCGCAGCTGAAGTGCTTCCAACCTCGCATCCATCGAGCCCAATCGCCTGACCATGACGTGCACGACCTCCCCGGCCCGCTCGACCGTCCCGTAGGCCCGCAGGATCACCCCGTGCCGGGCGGCCCGCCGGTAGCGCTCGTAGACGTGCGGCCGGACGATGAGGTTGGCGACGCCGGTCTCGTCCTCGAT
>CAZUVG010000377.1:0-3531 GCA_964623765.1 uncultured Roseicyclus sp. | reverse complement strand
CGGTGAAGGCCGCCGCGACCCGGTCCACCAGCGAGGGCGAGAGCGTGCCGTTCAGGACCATCGGGTCGGGCCGATCGAACCCGTCGGGCCCTGAGCCTCGGTGCCGGTGCGAGGGCCGCGTCGACCAGCCGAGATCGGGGTGGTCCGTGCCGAGGTCGTAGCCGATCTCGAAGCGTTCCATGTCGAAGGCCACGAGGTAGACGTCGGCCCCGTTCTCGACCCCGTCGAGCCGGTTCGTCCCCGGCACGTCGAAGACGGAGCGCGCGATCATGCCGGGCTGCATGACGCTGGCGTAGATGCCGGGCGCGTCCTCGACCTCGTACCAGGCGCCTGCCTGCATCCCCGCCGCGGCGCCGACGACGTCGAAGCCCATGTAGGGCCGCATCACCGGCGTGCGGTCGAGCGCGGCGGTGCCCAGCAGTTCCACCCCGCTCACCTCCGGTTCCATCTCCAGCGCCTCGGAGGAGACCATGAAAGCGTCCTCGTAGAAGGCTCCCTTGATCAGGTTCACGATGGAATCGCCGAAGACGACGTTGTCACGGAGGAAATCGGAGACCGCCTCGCGCGTGGTGCGGTTGCCGTCGACCTCGTTGCGCAGGAACAGGCTCCAGTCGCAGATCGGCGCGTGCGGCAGCCCCGTTGCCCGCGCCTCGGCCAGTTCGCCCTCCCACGGGCGGCAGTCGAAGGCGTCGCCAAGATCGTCCTCGATCGTGATGGCCGGCGCGCCGTCCGCCTGCCCGAGACCGATGCTCCAGACCTCCGGGTCGGCACTCTCGAGGTGCCACGCGCTGCGGCCCGAGGGTCCATCGACCTCCAGCAGGAACCATGAATTGACGTGGGGATTCAGCGAGGTGAGCCGCACGGTCGTCCCGTCCGCCGCCGTCGCCTCCTGCGCGTTCCGCCATGGCTGGAGCGCCATTACGGAGCCCGGCACCTGTGCCGTATAGTCGGCCATGTTCGCCTCGACCCGCGCCGGGTCCGGCGGAGCGATGCCCTCGGCCGCGGCAGCGGCAGGAACGAAGGAAACCAGCGCCACGGCGAGGCAGCTCACGGCCCGGGCGCCGGCCGGGCTCGGGGGGATCGGTGTATGCACGGGCTACTCCACGATTTCTGGCGGGTCTGACGCAGCTTGTCTGGCGTATCGGTGCGGAAATTGTCTGTCCGAATTGTTGCAACAACTCGTCAAGGCGCGCAACGCCAGCCCGGCCAGGCGGTGAGAATTCCGGTCGAATTGAAGCGGACTTGCCCGAACGGCAGGCACCCCCCGCCAGGTCACGGAGGGTGCCGATCGTCCAGAGAGCCGCACCGGCGGCCCTGCTACTCGCTCTTGGCGCCGATGGCCCAGATACGGATCCGCTTGGACAGCCAGTCGATGACGAAGACGATCACGAGGATGTTCAACACCACGAATGCCACCTGGTCGTAGAGCGAGGCGCGGAAGCGCTCGATCAGGATCATGCCGATGCCGCCCGCGCCGACGATACCGAGGATCGTGGCCGAGCGCGTGTTCGATTCCCAGAAGTAGAGCGACTGGGAGATGAACACCGGCAGCACCTGCGGCATGTAACCGTAGCGGATCACGGCGAAGGGCCCTGCACCGGTGGCGCGCACGCCCTCGACCTGCTTGCGGTCGATGTTCTCGATCGCCTCGGAGTAGAGCTTGGACAGCGTGCCGAGGTCGGAGACGAAGATCGCGAGCACGCCCGCGAGCGGACCGAGGCCCACGGCGCGGACGAAGACGAGACCCCAGACCAGCTGGTCGATGCCGCGCAGGACGTCGAGGATGCGGCGAACGATCTGCCGGACTATGGCGACGGGCATTGTGTTCCGCGCCGCGAGGAAGCCGACGAACAGCGAGCCGATCGTGCCAAGCAGAGTGCCGAGGAAGGCCATGGCGAGCGTCTGCGCGATGGCGCGGTAGATATTGCCATACTGCCAGTCCGCCATGTCCTCCCAGACCACGGTGGCGCGAAGGAGCGCCCAGACCCGCTCCGACGCGTCGAGGAGCTTGCCGAACTCGAAATACCACAGCGAGCCGATGACGTAGACGACCGCCAGCACCAGCCAGCCCCAGCGCCTTGCCAGCGCGCCGAAGCTGCCGAAGGCCCCCGGATGGGCCGCGCGCGCGGTGGCGACCTGGTCCGGCGTGACCGCCGAGATTGCTGCCATGCTCATTGGAAGTTCTCCCGCCCGATATAGCCCAGACGAATGCGCTCGGAGATGAGGTCGATGACCGTGACCATGAGCACCACGAGGATGAGGACCGCAAGAACCCGGTCGTCGGAGTAGAAGGAGATCACGCGGTTGAGTTCCTGCCCGATGCCGCCCGCGCCCACGAAGCCGATGATCGAGGAGGCGCGCACGTTGATCTCGAAGCGCAGCATCGCGTAGCTGAAGAAGTTCGGGATGACCTGCGGAGTGACCGCGTAGGCCATCTTCTCGAACCAGTTTCCACCCACGGCAGTGATGCCCTCGATGGGCCGCTCCGAGGCATTCTCGTTCACCTCCGCGAAAAGCTTGCCGAGCGCGCCCGCGGTGTGGATGGCGATTGCCAGAACGCCCGCGAGCGGGCCGATGCCGATCATGAAGACGAAGAAGAGCGCCAGCAGGATCTCCGGCACGGAGCGGCAGAACTCGAGGAACCGGCGCGATATCCAGTAGACCCAGCCGTTGGGCGCGAGATTGTAGGCCGCCGGAAAACTCAGCGCGAAGGCCACCGCCGCGCCGATCAGCGTCGCGGTCATGGCCATCAGGATCGTCTCCCAGATGAGCTCCACATAGGTCCAGAAGTCGGTGTACCAGAAGGTGAGAGAGCCCGGCACCGCGCGGCCTTCCTCGTCTCTTCCCTCGAACAGGACATCCCATTGCAGATCGGGCAGGATGCTCGCGAAATACTCGAAGATGCGCGGGATGCCGTTGGCCAGCCGCTCCGGATAGAACTGGCTGATCCAGATCGACAGCCCAAGGGCGATCGTGAAGGCGCCGAGCGCGATCAGGTTCCACACGCGCTTGGAGGCGCGCAACTCGGCCCTTCGCTGTTCGAAAAGGGCGACGGCGTCGCCTGGCGCGCCGCCGGAGGCGCCGGCGGAGCCGCCCATCATCGGGACGTCGGTCATGGCAGCGCTCCGGTCAGGCGGTGACGCGCGCAGGCTCGGCCGCGCGGTCGGTAATGGAAGTCGAGGTCGCGGCCTCGTTGAATGCCTCATCCGCCTCGGCGCCGTAGATCTCGCGGGCCATGGAGGTGGTCAGCAGCTCCGGCGTGCCGTCGAAGACGATGCGCCCGTCCTGCATGCCGACGATCCGGTCGCAGTAGTCCCGTGCGGTGTCGAGCGTGTGGAGGTTGCAGATCACGGTGATGCCGTCCTGCCGGTTGATGTCGCGCAGCGCGTCCATCACGATCTTGGCGTTCATCGGATCGAGCGAGGCGATGGGCTCGTCGGCGAGCAGGATCTTTGGCTCCTGCGCCAGGGCGCGGGCGATGGCCACGCGCTGCTGCTGGCCGCCCGAAAGCGTCTCGGCCCGCTGCAGCGC
>CAZUVG010000376.1:0-3542 GCA_964623765.1 uncultured Roseicyclus sp. | reverse complement strand
CCCGTCCGGCCCGCCGGTGAGGCAGATCAGCCCCTCGCCATGAGCCTCCAGTTCGTCGAGCGTGACATGCGGGAGCGTCCCGTCCCCGCGCAGGTAGAGGCAGGTGTTGAGCTTCATCAGGTTGCGGTAGCCCGCCTCGTTCTGGGCGAGAAACACCATGGCCCCGTAGGGGTTGGGGTTCTCCCCCTGCCGCACCGGCGCGTAGTCCACGTCCACCTGGCAGCCGACGATCGGCTGAACGCCCGCCTTGGCCGCCGTCTCGGAGAACTCGAGTGCGCAGAACATGTTGTTGGTATCGGTAACCGCGACCGCGGGCATTCCGGCCTTCGCGGTGAGGCCCGGCAGCTTCTTAACCGGCATCGCGCCTTCCAGCAGCGAATACTCGGTATGCAGTCGAAGGTGGATGAATCGCGCAGAGGCCATGGCAAGGATGCTATGCCCGGCGGCGTCCGATGGAAAGGTCCCGGCCGCATGATCTTGTGGACGGGCGTCGCGTTCGCCCGAGCGATGGTGGTGTCAGCGCAAGAGTTCCAGTTCGGTTACGCGGCCGCGCCAATACGCCCAATAGGTGCCGTCCTCGACGTAGCCGACTTCGCCCCGCGTGGGAATTCGCCGACCTCCGACCTCCGCGTAGGCGCCGAAGCTGCCCCGCCACTCGCGAACGATCTCCGCCCCGTCCGTGCCGGTGTCTGGCCGCAGCCCGTTGGTTTCCACGATATCTCCGGCCTCGTCGAAGCCGTAGAGGATCGAGACCCGACCCGAGGGCGTGTCGAGCGCCGCCTCCACCCGGCCATCCTCTCGTTCGGACCAACGGATTTCGGGGTTCCCGAGGATCGCGTCGGGTGCCCAGGGCAGTTCCGCGAGATAGCGCATGGCCTCGGAGCGGTCGATCACCGGCCCGCTGGAGTTCGCGACCGGGATGGAGCCGAGGAGGTTCGCACGCAGGATGCCCCTGCCGCCGACATAGGCGTCGATCACGGTAAAGCGCGGAAGCGCGACCCCCGGTGCACGGGCGTGCCAGACGAAGCCCGCGACGCCGAGGCCCATGTGCTGGACCGCCGGCATCGGACCCCACGCGCCCTCGCGGCCGAAGCGGAACTCGGCCGCCTGCACGAGGCGCTGGGCGCGAAGGCCGCTCGCCCCCGCGCCGTTTCGCTCGGCGAACAGGCGCATCGCCTCCGGTACCTCGACGTCCGTCGTCTCCGGCCCCTGCGTCACCTCGGCCACGAGGGCTGCCGCCTGCGAGCGGAACCGCGCGGTGGAGACGAGATGCGCGACAATGGCCGTCGCGATCAGCACCGCGAAGGCCGCGAGGACGTATCCGAGCACCTTCATCCGACCCTCCGAACCGGCGTCAGCCCATGCCGCGTCTTCCTTCCGCACTGCCGGGCGGCGATCTGCCCCGAACGTGCCGCCTTGGCGGGCAGTTCCGGAAGCGGCGCCCTGTCCCCTTGCAATACGGCGCGGGGGCCGTATTTCCTAGCCCCGGTCGAACAGGGAAACGGGGCCGCCCTCTACGCCGCATCGAGGGCCGGACGACCTCCCCGGGCACGGTAACGCGGCGGATGTGATCCCATGACGATCCGGTTTCTTCTGAACGGGGAACCGCAGGAAGTCGAGGCGTCGCCCACCACGACGCTGCTCGACTGGCTGCGCGAGCAGAGACGCCTGACCGGCACCAAGGAGGGCTGCAACGAGGGCGATTGCGGCGCCTGCACCGTGATGGTGACCGACGCGTACGGCGCGCGGACGCTCAACGCCTGCATCCTGTTCCTGCCACAGCTTCATGGCCGCGCCGTGCGCACGGTCGAGGGTATCGCCGGACCGGGCGGCGAGCTCCACCCGGTTCAGAAGGCGATGGTGGCGCATCACGGCTCGCAATGCGGCTTCTGCACGCCGGGTTTCGTCGTTTCGATGGCCACGGCCCATCTCAATGGCCGCACCGACTTCGACGACCAGCTCGCCGGGAACCTCTGCCGCTGCACCGGATACGCGCCCATCGTCCGTGCGGCCGAGGCCGCCGCCGCCGAGCCGGTGCCGGAGTGGATGCGGACCGATGCGGCCCTTTTGCAAAAGGGGGAATTCATCTTTCCCGACATACGCGATCCGGACCCCGATGCGGGTGCATCCGGTAGAGGCGACGCACCGGCCATGCCGTCTTCCGCCGACGCCCTCGCAATGTGGTACGAGGCGCATCCCGACGCCACGCTGGTCGCAGGCGCGACCGATGTGGGCCTCTGGGTCACGAAAGGGCTGCGCGATCTCTCGCCGATCGCATTTCTGAACGATTGTGGCGATCTTCGCGGCATTGCCTCCGATGCAGAAACAATAACCGTCGGCGCCATGACCACGCTTTCCGAGTTCGGCGAGTTCGTGGCCGACCGGCACCCGAGCCTTGCGGAAATGATCCGCCGTTACGGCTCGGTGCAGGTGCGCAACGCGGCGACCGTGGGCGGCAACATCGCCAACGGCTCGCCCATCGGAGACAGCCCGCCCGCACTGATCGCGCTCGGGGCCACGCTGCACCTGCGCAAGGGGGGCGCGCGCCGGAGCCTGCCGCTCGAGGACTACTTTCTCGACTACGGCAGGCAGGACCGCGCGCCGGGAGAATTCGTCGAGGCCGTTTCCTTTCCCGTCCAGCCCGACCGGCTGCGGGTCTACAAGCTGTCCAAGCGGTTCGACCAGGACATCTCGGCCGTCTGCGGTGCCTTCAACGTGACGGTGGAGGACGGAGAGGTCAGGCAGGCGCGCATCGCCTTCGGCGGCATGGCAGGCATCCCGAAACGGGCGGTCGCGGTCGAGGCGGCGCTGACGGGCCGGCCCTGGACGCTCGAAACGGTCGAGGCCGCACGCCCGGCCTTCGCGGAGGATTTCACGCCGCTCTCCGACATGCGCGCCTCGGCGTCCTACCGGCTGGAGGCGGCGGGCAACATGCTCCTGCGCTGCTTCCACGATCTGGAGGGGGTGCCGGTCTCGGTGCTGGAGGTAAGCGCATGATTGTCCACAAGCCGCTGCCCCACGACGCCGCGCCGCTCCACGTCACGGGTGCCGCGCGATACGTCGACGACATTCCCGTGCCCGCTGACTGCCTGCATCTCGCCTTCGGCCTGTCGAAGGTGGCGAAGGGTCGGCTGAAGTCGCTCGACCTCTCGGCCGTCAGGACCGCGCCCGGCGTGAGTCTCGTGCTGGCAGGCAATGATCTCGACACGATCCCCGACTGCTCCCCGTCGGCCCACGACGAGCCGCTGCTGTCGGACGGTGCGATCCATTACGCGGGCCAGCCCCTGTTTCTCGTCGCCGCCGGGAGCCATCTCGCCGCGCGGAAGGCGGCGGCGCTGGCGGCGGCCGAAATCGAGGCGGAGACGCCGGTCCTGACCATCGACGACGCGCTCGCGGCCGGCAGCCGGTTCGAGGAGGGGCCGCGCATCTACGCCAAGGGCGACATGGACGCGGCGCTGCGGCGAGCGGCGCACGTGATCGAGGGGCAGATCGAGATCGGCGGGCAGGAGCATTTCTACCTCGAGGGGCAGGCCGCGCTCGCC
>CAZUVG010000375.1:0-3550 GCA_964623765.1 uncultured Roseicyclus sp. | reverse complement strand
GCCGAATGCGACGTTCAGGGTCGAGCTGGAAAACGGCCATGAGATCATCGCGCATACGGCAGGGAAGATGCGGAAGAACCGCATCCGGGTTCTCGCCGGCGACAAGGTTCAGGTGGAGATGACGCCCTACGACCTGACCAAGGGACGCATCAACTACCGCTTCAAGTAAGGCCTTGGGCCCCCGCCTCATCCTCGGCTCCGGCAGCCCGCGGCGCCTGGAGCTATTGTCCGTTCTGGGCCTGAAGCCGCACGCCGTCCTGCCCCCCGACATCGACGAGACGCCGCGCAACGGCGAGTTGCCGCGCCCTTACTGCGCGCGGATCGCGGCCGCGAAGGTGGCGGCGGTTCCGGCGGAGGCGGGCGACGTCGTGCTGTGCGCCGACACGACCGTGGCGATGGGCCGCCGGATCATGGGAAAGCCCGAAGACGAGGGCGAGGCGCGGGCCTTCCTCTCGATGCTGTCGGGTCGCGGTCACCGCGTCCACACAGCCGTGGCCGTGCGCCGGGACGGGCGGACGTGGGAGTGCGTCGTCGAAAGCCGCGTGAAGATGAAGCGCCTGTCGCAGGACGAGATCGCGGGCTACCTCGCGACCGGCGACTGGCGGGGCAAGGCGGGCGGCTACTCGATCCAGGGGCCGGCGGGCGCCTTCATCCCGTGGATCTCCGGCAGCCACAGCGCGATCGTGGGCCTGCCGTTGGCAGAGACCGCGACGCTTCTGCAGGCGGCGGGGCTGCCGGTCTGGCGGCCGCGATGAAGGGGCGGATGGTGCTGCTAGACACGGTCGCAGGCCGCGGGGCGGCAGCCCTGATGGTCGACGGGCGGCTCGAGGACGTGCTGATCGACGCGGGCGACGACACGCCCATGCCGGGGGGCATTTACCGCGCGGTCGCCGACCGGCCGATGAAGGGGCAGGGGGGGCTGACGCTCACCCTCGGCGGTGGCGCCAAGGGCTACCTGCGGAGCGCGAAGGGCATCGCGCCTGGGCAGGAGATGATCGTGCAGGTCTCGGGCGTTGCCGAACCGGGCAAGGCGGTGCCCGTGACGCCGAGGCCGCTCTTCAAGAGCCGCTACGCGATCGTCACGCCGGGAGCGCCCGGCCTCAACGTTTCGCGCGCCATCCGCGACGAGGCCGAGCGCGACCGCCTGCTCGAGGTCGCACACGCCGCGATGGGGGGGGCGCCGAAAGGCCACGGCCTGATCCTGCGCAGCGCCGCCGAAGGTGTCGCGGAGGAGGCGCTGGGCGCCGACATCGCCGCCATGCGCGATCTTGCTGCCGCCGTCATGGCGGATGCGACGGGCGGTCCGGAAACGCTCGTCGATGCGCCAGACGCCCATCTCCTCGCCTGGCGGGACTGGAGCGTGCCCGACCCGGACGAGGTGGTGGAGGCTGCGGGCTGCTTCGCGGACCACGGCGTCCTCGAGGCGGTCGATGCAGCGCTCTTGCCAGCCGTTTCCCTGACGGGCGGGGCCCGGGCCTTCATCGAGCCGACCCGTGCGCTCATCGCAGTTGACGTGAACACGGGCTCGGACGTCTCGCTCGCCGCGGGGCTCAAGGCAAACCTCGCCCTCGCCCGCCACCTGCCGCGCCAGCTGCGGCTTCGTGGCCTCGGCGGGCAGGTGACGCTCGATCTCGCGCCCATGCCGAAGAAGGATCGGCGCACGGTCGAACAGGCGCTCGGCCGCGCCTTCCGGCAGGACGGGGCGGAGGCGGTCCTCGCCGGCTGGACCCCGCTCGGCCATTTCGAGATCCAGAAGAAGCGCGATCGCCGCCCGCTCGCCGCGCTCTGGCCTCGGGAGGTCTAGCGCAGCCGCGCGAGCAGCTCGGGCGAGGCCGTCCCCGTCACGGGCAGCCCGAGCGCGGCCTGCGCCGCGCGGATCGCCGCCTCCGTCCGCTGCCCGATCACCCCGTCGGGCGTGCCGGCATCGAAACCCGCCGCCGTCAGCCGCCGCTGAAGCGCCCGCCGCTCGTCCTGTGTCAGCCCCGTCGCATCCGGCCCGAAGGCGCGCGAGAGCGGTCCGCCCCCGTCTAGCCGCCCGGCCATGTAGCCCACGCCGATCCCGTAGTTCGTGGAGGGATTGTAACGCAGGATGACGTCGAAGTTGCGATAGAGGATCCACGCCGGACCGCCCGCGCCAGCGGGAGCATGGATCGCGGCGGGGCCATGGTCGGGCAGGGTGCCCCCCGCCGCCGGCCGCACGCCCGCCGCGCGCCAGTCCGCCACCGGCCGCCGGTTGCCGCGCCCCGCGGCAGCGGTGTCGAAGCCCGGCGGCAGGTGCACCTCCATGCCCCAGGCCGCGCCGTCCCGCCAGCCGTGCCGGCGCAGGTAGTTGGCCGCCGAGGCGAGCGCATCGGTCGGATCGTCGCTCCAGATGTCGCGCCTGCCGTCGTCGCGGAAATCGACCGCGTATTCCTGGTAGACCGTCGGCATGAACTGCGTGTGGCCCATCGCGCCCGCCCAGGAACCCGTGAGGCGCGTCGGCACCGTGTCCCCGGTCTGCAGGATCTGAAGCGCGGCAAGGAGTTGAGCCTCGAAGAACCGCCCGCGCCGCCCCTCCCACGCCAGCGTGGAGGTGGCCGAGACCACCGGGATGGTGCCCCGCCGCGTGCCGAAGCGCGTCTCCACGCCCCAGATCGCCGCGACGATGCCGGCCGGAACGCCGGTGGCCGCCTCGATCTCCGCCAGTACCGGCCGCACCGGGCGGATGCGCGCCCGTCCGAGTGCCACGTCCTCCTCGCTGGCCACCAGCGCGATGTAATCCTCGGTCGATCGGCGGAACTCGGTCTGGTTGCGGTCGCGTTCCACCACGCCGGGCAGGAAGCCCTGCCCCTCGAAGCCGCGCGCCAAGGTCTCCGCCGCGATGCCCTGCGCGAGCGCGCGTTCGCGGAAGGCTGCGACCCAGGCGTCGTAATCGGGGTTGGGCTGCGGCCGGAACCCGGGGCCCTGCCCTGAGTCGGGCTGCAAGCGCACTGGGCCAATGCACCCCGCCGCCGCGGCCGATGCCGTCAGCAAAAGCGCGGTCCTGCGCGTGATCCTCATGGGCCGTCCTTCGTTCGCCGTGATCCCAACCAGCATAACGCCTCGCGCGCCCCGGTGTCAGCGCCGATCCGATCGGCCATAGGCGGTGCCAGCGCCTCTGCGTGGGCCCGGGCCGGGGTTGCGCCGCAAGCGCGCCGGTGCGAGTCTCGTCGTGTGACAGACGGAAAGCCCTCCATGACGTGCCCGATATGCGCAAGGTCAGCCACCGACCGGTATCGCCCCTTCTGCTCGCGCCGCTGCGCCGACGTCGACCTCGCACGCTGGCTGAAGGGCGCCTATTCGGTGCCGTCAGACGATCCGGAGGATGCCGATGACCTCGAAGCCGCGTTGGCCGAGGCACGTCGAAACCCGCACTGAGAAAGGCATTCCGGGAAATGTCCCGATGCCTATGGACAGCCCGCGCCGGACGCCCTAGAAGACCGCCCGACAGGCCCCTCGGTCAAGACGACCGACAGCCCCGATGCCCGGGTAGCTCAGGGGTAGAGCAGTGGATTGAAAATCCTCGTGTCGG
>CAZUVG010000374.1:0-3555 GCA_964623765.1 uncultured Roseicyclus sp. | reverse complement strand
GGAAGAAGCCCGCCGGCTGGAGAACGAGGTCGCCCGGCTCCAGGAACGTCGCCAGTTCCTCATGGAGGAAATCGCCCACGCGCAATCGCAAGGCGACACCGCCCGGGCCGAAACCCTCCAGGCTGAACTGGAGGAGGTCAACACCACTCTCGAAGAAGCCATCCAGC
The DNA here is from genome assembly GCA_964623765.1 of uncultured Roseicyclus sp. Classification (GTDB taxonomy): domain Bacteria; phylum Pseudomonadota; class Alphaproteobacteria; order Rhodobacterales; family Rhodobacteraceae; genus Roseibacterium. Next base: position 3,388 of record CAZUVG010000374.1, on the reverse strand, counting down.
GCGCCATCGAGTTCTGGGAAGCCCTCGGCGGCGAAGGTTCGGCCGCCGCCATTCAGGCGCTCCGGCAGACGCAAGCCGAGTTGAACCGCACCGCGCAGGTGACGGTGACGACCGGCGAGCAGATGAACAACATGATCGCCGGGAAGCTGACCAGCGCGATCCAGCGGTTCTCCGAGCGCGTGGCCGCCGGCGAGAACGCCTGGGTTGCGTTCAAAGAGGAGTTCCTGCGCGCCATCGGCGAGATGCTGGTCGAGATCGGCGTGATGATCGTGCGGCAGGCGATTCTCAACGCGCTGATGGGCGGGCAAGGCCCCAACGGCGGCGTCGGCGGCGGGATCGCCGGTTTCGTCAATGGCCTGTTCCACACGGGCGGGGTCGCCGGGCAGACTCCGACCACGACGCGCACTGTCGATCCGGCGGTCTTCGCGAACGCGATCCGCTACCACTCCGGCGGTGTTGCCGGTCTGCGCCCGAACGAGGTTGCGGCCGTGCTGGAGGAGGGCGAGGAGGTTCTGACCGAGGACAACCCGCGCCACCGCCGGAACGCGGGCGGCAAGAACGGCGCCACGGTCATCAACGCCTTCGACGCCCCGGGCTTCCTCGACGCGGCCCTCGCGTCGTCGGAAGGCGGAGACGCGATCCTCAACTACGTCCGGGCCAACCGGGAAACCGTGAAGGCGGCGCTGGAAGAATGAGCAGGATCGTCCCCACCCGTTTCGGCCGAGTGTCCCCGCTCACCGCAGAATGGCGCCGCGGCGTCACCGAAACCTATGAGTTCAAGACCGGAATCTTCGAGGCGCGCAACGGCGTCGAGGATCGCTGGGCTTTGCGGGAAAACCCGCGCTACACGCTCGACCACCGCGCCCACCTCTACCGAGGCGAAATCGACCGCTACCTGGGCGACCTGGCCGAGGGGCAACACTTCCCGTTCTTCGTCCCGATCCCGTGGCGGCGCGTGTTCTTGTCGGCCTCGGCGGCCCCCACCGGGACGGCCCTGACCGTCACGGAGGTCCCGTGGTGGCTGGTCGAAGGCTGCCGACTGGTCGTATCGGGCGGCGGCGCCGTCGAAGGGGTGGAGGTTCTGTCGATCTCCGGGACAACGCTCACCCTGACCGGCGCCCTGTCCGGGGGTTTCGCAGCGGGCAGTCAGGTTTCCCTGGCCGTTTCGGCGCGCGCCCAGGACGACGTGGACTTCCGGGCCGAGACCGATTCCCTTTGGCGCGGCGGCGTCGTGTGGGAGCAGGACCCGGGGGCGGACCCCTGGCCCGTCAAACCGGCGACCCCTCAGACCTACGAGGGGCACGAGGTCTTCCTGCATCGCCCGAACTGGAAAGAGCAGCCGCGCGTCTCGATCCAGCAGTTCCGGGAGATGGTGGACGCCTCGCGCGGAACGGTTGCCGTGAGCGCCCCCACCGGGGAGAGCCTGCTGGAGTTCCGGCTGCGCTACAACGGGTTCGACGCTGCAACCTCGGATGACCTGATCGCCTTCTTTCTGCGGATGAAGGGGAAGCGAGGCGCCTTCTGGATGCCGACGTGGCAGAGGGACCTGACGCCGCTGGGCGGCAGCGGGTCGGTCCTCGACATCCAAGGCTCCGACGCCTTCTACGCCTTCTCCAACAGCCGGGTCTTCAACGCGGTCGCTGTGCGGCACCCGGACGGGTCCCACCAGGTCAACCGCGTGACCGGGGTCAGCCAGACCAACGGCGGCTCGGATACCCGGTTCACGATGTCGGAAGCCTGGGACGCCGTGGTCTCGGCCGAGTCCCCGGTTTCCTGGTGCCCGCTCTGGCGGTTCGCGACCGACCGGCTTGAAGTAGAACGTGTAACAGGGACAATTACGGAGGTTCAGTTCTCTGTCGTGTCCCTGATCCAGGAGGGTTCCTGATGGCCTTCAACGACTACGAAACCTCCACCTCGCGCGGCCAGCCGGTCATGCTGTTCCAGTTCGTCTACGGCGTCCAGCCAGACGGAACGACGCCGATTTTCTTCGCCTATACGGACGGAGAGAGCGAAGTGGTTCACGACGGGATCACCTACACGCCGCTGCCCATCAAGAGCGGGAAGATCAAGTCGTCGGGCAAGATGGGGACGAACGAGGTGAAGCTGACTGTCCCGCGCGACAGCCAGATCGCCGAACTGTTCCGGGTCTACCCGCCGGGGCGCGTGGTGTCCGTCACGATCCGGCAGGGGCACATCCCGAACGCGGACGACCCGGCGGGCTATTCCTCGGGCGAGAACTTCCCGGTCGTGTGGCTGGGGCGGGTGTTGGAATCTTCCCGCGAGGGGCCGAGCGCCGCCCTGACCTGCGAGGCGTCAAGCGCCTCGATGAAGCGCCCCGGGCTGCGCCGCCACTACCAGTGGGCCTGTCCTCTGGTCCTCTACGGGCCGCGTTGCCAGGCTGACAGGGCTGCCGCCACCACGACCTCCACGGTCGCGACCGTGGATGGCAACCGGATCACCCCGGACGCGCCCTGGCAGAAGCAGGTGCCGGAGGACCCGAACGTCACCCCGATTGTCATGGTGGACATAGGGGCGTCGAACTACGTCGGCGGGCTGGTCGAATGGCAAGGCCCGGACGGCGCCGAACGTCGGATGATCCTCCGGGTCACGGCGTCGGGCGAACTGGTTCTGAACGGCCCGGCGACGGGGTTGAGCGTGGGCGACTCTGCCGACTTCGTTCTCGGCTGCCCGCACACCCTCGCCGGGTGCGAAGCCCTGCACGACAATGTCGTGAACTACGGCGGCCAGCCTTTCATCCCGACCGAGAACCCGGTCGGCAAGAACAACCATACATGAGGGGGTAGACCGTGGCGTTCTTCACACAACTCCTCCTCGGCATCGCGCTCCAGGTGATCGGCTACATGCTCATCCCGAAGCCGCCCGGGCCGAAGCCGCCGACGCTGGAAGACTTCAAGGACCCGACCGCAGAGGCGGGCCGGCCAATCCCGGTGGTGTTCGGCTCGATCACGATCTCAGGCCCGAACCACATGGGCTTCTGGGACAAGGCGATCAGCAAACGGAACCGGAGTTCGAGCAAGAAATGACGGATCGCGTGACCATATCGCACGTCCGGGCGGCGGGGTATTGCCTCCGCGGCGTTCGGCGTCATTGCGCGACCCTGGGCGTCGATTTCCGCCAACTTGTGCGAGGGGGAATCCCGATCTCGGAAATCGAGGACATGGACGACGCCGTGGTCCAGGAGATCATCCGGCGCGCACGAGGAGATGAGTGATGGGTGGTAAGAGCGCAGGTAAGGTCTATGATTTCCTGATGTCGATTCACTACGGGCTGTGCCACGGCCCGATTGACCGGCTGAACAAGATATGGATCAAGGACAAATCGGCTTTGTGTGGTGAATACACCGAGCGAGAAGACATCCCTGTTCGGC
>CAZUVG010000373.1:0-3570 GCA_964623765.1 uncultured Roseicyclus sp. | reverse complement strand
CAGGTTTCCTCCGAGGCCCTGGCCGCGCGCCCGGGCCGCACCCCGTCCACCATGCCCGGATACCGCGGGATTGCCTCGTTGTTCTTCCGCGGGTTCGGTTCGGAGGGCTTCCGGTGGACCTCGAACAACCCCTACCTTCCGGGCGTCAAGGCCAGCGTCTCGCGCTTTCCGGTCTCCCTCGGGACCGCAAACTCGAAAATCTACCCCGTGCAGGAAGTGACCGAGCAACCTGCGGAAGACGAATCCGGCAACCCCGTGGCCGGCGGCGGGAGCGATTTCGTCCCGGTGTCCTCCGAGGACGGGTTCGTGGGCAACGACTACCCGGCGGACTTCAACCGGAATGCATCCCTGCCAGCGCCCTATTCCAACGACGACTGGCAACTCGGGTCCTCGGGGACCCGGCCTCTGTTCGAGTGGACCTCCACCCAGAGCAGCACCGACATCCAAAACGGGATCGTGACGGCCGGGTTGGCGCTCAACTTCATGCGCGATTTTCGGCTCTCCGACCTCGGGATTACCGGGGACATGGTGGACAACGGCGAAGTAGAGGTCGAGATCGTCTGGCGGCAGGGCGGCACGACCTCAGACACTTCTCTCGTCTTGACTCGCTACACCGCCAGCAACATCGACTCCGAACCTTGGGGTGTCCCCGACATCGTGCAGCCCTGGCAGATGTCTACTTCCGCGGAAACGGAAACCACCTCGACCGCAACCCTGCCATCGGGGTCCCGAGGGTTTCGCATTCAGGTCACGCGCTTCAACGGCTACTTCGCCCTCGACAGCATCATCGTGCGCTGGAAAGAGCCGAGCCTGGTCTTCTGCGACCCGGACAACGAAGGGATGCGCCTTCTGCCGAACGCCAACCCGGCGCATATCATCCACGAGACGATGACCAACCCGGAGTGGGGTAAAGGCGAGGACCCGACCCGGATCGACACCGCGTCTTTCACCGCCGCGGCGCAGACCTTCTACGACGAGTTCTTTGGGCTGGCCTTTACCTGGGTGCGGCAGGGGTCGGTCGAGGACTTCATCCAGCAGATTCTGGACCATACGCGCTCGATGCTTTTCATCCACCCCCGGACGGGGTTGTGGACGCTGCGGCCTCTGCGTGGGGATTACGACGCGCAGGCCGTGCTGGCGGGGCGCCGGCTGGACCCCTCGAACTGCCGGGCGCGGAAGCGCAAGCGCCGGGCCTGGGGCGAGACCGTCAACGAGGTGATCGTCAAATACACCGACCCCCAGAGCGAGGAGGAGGCGACCGTTAACGCCCACAACCTCGCCAACATCGCCATCCAGGGCGGCGTGATCCCGGATACACGCCCTTACCCGGGCATCCGGGACGGCTGGCTGGCCAGGCAGGTAGCCGAGCGCGAAGTGATCGAGGCCGGGCACCCTCTCTACACGGCCGAGATCGAGGCGGGGCGGGAGTTCTGGGACGTGGTGCCCGGCGACGTTCTCGCCTTTTCCTGGCCGGAAGACGGGATAGCCGACATGATTGTCCGCGTGATGTCGGTGGACTACGGCTCGGCGACCGACCGGGCGGTGAAGATGAACGTGGCCGAGGACGTGTTCGCGCTCGAACAGACCGACTACGGGCCGCTCCAGACCTCGGAGTGGTCTTCGCAGCGCGCGCTGCCCGAGCCGCTGGAAGCGCAAATGGCGATGGCCGGGCCGCTCCCGCTGCTCGTCCGAAGCGGCTTCGATATCGCCGAGGTTGATGCGAACTACCCGGCGACCGGCGTCATGCTCCTGGGGGCAGACGACGACAACCTGGCCATCGACATCGAAGTCAACATGCAAGTCGTCAGGAACGACGGCTCGACGGCGGACGAGGCCGTGGCGACCGTGGACCCCGTGCGGTCGCTGCTCCTGCAAAGCCCGCTGGCCGAAGAAGCCTCATCGACCCTGCCGGGCAGCTTCGTCGCAACCCTGACCCTCGGCAGCGCCGAGCGGGGCGATCTGCTCGTCATCGGCGGCGGCGAGGGCGACCACGAGATCGCCATGCTCGGACCCTACGACTCGGGGACCGACTCGTGGACGCTGTGGCGCGGCATCTACGACACGGTGCCGGCCTCCTGGCCCGCCGGCGCGCGTGTCTGGGTTCTGCCGGAGTTCTCCGGCCAGTCCGACCCGGAGGAGCGGGCCGCAGGGGAGCCTGTGACCTACCGTCTCCTGCCGCGCATGTCGGAAGGCCGGTTGCCGCTGGCGGGGGCCGTCCCGCTGGGCCACACCGTCTCGGAGCGGCCTCACTTGCCTTTCCGGCCAGCGAACGTTCAGATCGACGGGAACGGGTTCGCCCTTGCCGACTACACGTCGTCCTCGCCGACCTACCCGATCCCCGTGACGTGGGCCAACCGCAACCGCACGGTCGAGGACCAGGTGGCGCGGCGCTGGACGGAGAGCAACGTGACGCCCGAGACGGGGCAGACGACCGTGATCCGGGTGTTCGATGACCAGGACTCGCTGGCCGGGGAGATCACCGGGCTGACCGGGACCTCTTACGACATGCAATCGGCCGACTTCTACTCTGTGGACTACGGCTACCTGGAGTTCGTTTCCGAGCGAGACGGGCTGCGCTCGCGCCCGGGCGCCCGGCGGTGGTTCGACCTCCGGCAGGGCGGGTTCGGGAACAATTACGGCGTTACCTACGGGTGAATCGGGTTCACACTGTCAACCGAATAGAGTATGTTTAGTCGAAAGAGGATATTCTGATGACCACGATGACCCGGCACACCGTCGCCGAAGAGTCCTGGACCGAGGTAGCGTCCGGGACGGTGCGCTGCTTCCTCCAACTCCAGAGCGGCCCGGCCGTTCTGGTCCATGTGGCCGGATCGGTGCCGGCCGCCGACAGCATCGTCGGGATCGTGATGGAGAGCGGCGAAGTCCCGGAACTCAGCCTCGACCAACTGGAGACCGGCGACCGTGTTTTCGTCCGGGGCGTTGGCGGACCCGCTCATGTCCTGGCTGCCGTCGCAGCGGAGGCCCCGGCCTGATGCGCGTCCGAGTCCACCGACACGGGCGCGCGGTCGTCGCCATGTTCCCTGCGCGGCGCGGGATCGTCGCCCCGCTGAGACAAGGATACGGCTGGGACTACGGCCAGAACTACGGAGTAAACTGATATGCCCTCTCGCTCTCTCCCCGGTCTCGGCCTGACGGGCTTCTGGGACCTCGGTGCCACCTACAAGACCGGCATGGACGACAACCTCCGCCGCCTGTCTGCCCTCGTGCAGGCCGGGGCGATCTCCCGAACGACTTCCCTGCCCGGCAGCCCGACCGCCGGGGACATCTACATCGTGCCGAGCGGTGCCGGGTCCAACGCGAACGACATCGCCCTCTATGACGGCCCTTCGGGGTCCGAAGCCTGGGTCTATCTGACGCCGGTCGAGGGGTGGGAAATCTACGTCCAGGATCAGGGCTACAAGGTCCGGTTCGACGGCACGGACTGGCAGCAGGTCGCAGAGGGCGGCTCGATGACCGGCGCAGAGATCGTGTCGGCCATAGACACCGAACTCGGCTCGACCGACTGGCAGTCCGGGGGCACGGGCGGCAGCGGCCCGTCCCCGGACGGGA
>CAZUVG010000372.1:0-3594 GCA_964623765.1 uncultured Roseicyclus sp. | reverse complement strand
GGCCTCGGACAGCATTTTCAGAGTGTTCTCGAGCTCCCATTCCACCGAATCGAGTGTATGTCGGTAGCGGTCGGAGTATCGGCGCTCGCCCACGAACTTGTTGAATTTGTCCCGCTCCGACCTGATGCGTTCGGCGGTCGTCGTCCACTCTTCCGGGTCTCGCGCCTGGTCGAGCAAACCCGTCAGCCTGTCGCGCCACATGACAAGCCCGTTGATGAACTGCGCGTGCGCCACCTCGTCTTCGGCGCGCCTGCGGCGGCTCTCGATGACGACCGCGCCGATGGCGACCATCACCGCTGTCAGCGTGGCGAGCCACCCCTGGATCTCGCGCCAGGCCGTGGCCCGCGGCGCCTCCAGCGCGAGGGCGCGGCGTGCGCTGTAGGGCAGGTCGCCGAGGCCCGTTTCGGAGGCGAGCCCGGCGCGGCGCAGCGCAGACGACAGGTCGAGCGCGCCGGGGCCGGCCCCGAGGGCGCATGTCAGGGTCCGGTTCTCGTAGCGGGTGCACGAAAGCTCGTCCGCGCCCGCCAGCACGGCGATCGTGGTGTCGATCGCGCGCGCCTCTCCCCCCACACCGGCGAGCAGCCCTGTCACGGTGACGTCGCCGCAGGCGAGGCGGAGCGCCGGTCCGGATTGCGCATCCATGATGCAGCCGTCGAGTTTCTCGGCGGTGGGTGGGCGCAGGCGGAGGCTTTCGGCGACCACGTTCAGAGCCCGGACGCCGTATGACAGCCCCATGACGACGAGCGCAGCAGCGACGACCCCGAGAAAGGTCTTCAGGATTACTTCCCAGTCGAACTCTCGCGCGCCCAGCCCTCTAGCCATCCGCGAGCATCCCGTTCGCGGCGGTCAATTGCTCGTCGGACAGCATCTTCACCTCGCCCGTCGCCGCGACAGTGAGGACGCTGCGGAAGAATGCTCCGTCATAGAGAAGATCGGCCTTGTAGACGAGTGCGCCCGCGTCGTGGACGGCGACGAGACGTGGCGGAGCCCAGCCCGGCACCACGCGGTCCCCGATTTCCGTCAGCAGCTGGCGTGCCTCATCGCCGTCGCGCCCCCCGAGATAGGCGAGGGCGGAGTCGAGGGCGGGCCCGTCGATCACTCTGAAGGCACCGTCGGTGCTGCGAACGATCCGCATGAAATACCTGAAATAGGCGAGTTCGTGGCCGGCGAGGGCGAGCCCCCTTCGCTGATTGAGGTCATGGATCAGGTCGGCGCGGTAGCGGTAGGCGGCGACGCCGGTCGCCTCCGGGCCGGTGACGTCGGCTGCATCCTCCCCTTCGGCCACGGCGGTCGCGTCGCCCCCGATCCCGCGGCCGGCGCAGAAGATGCCCTCCCACTCCGCAGTGCCGCCGGGCCCGGCGATCCGAAGGCAGAGCATAGAGAGGCCCGGCAGGAACGGCAGTGGCGCAGCATGTATCCGTGCACCGTCTCCGCGGACATCCGTCTCGCGCAGCCAGCCGGGCAGCGCCTCGTCCGACCGCAGGAGGGCCTCGATGCCGGCCGCGATGCCGGGCCCCTCCGGCTGGTCGCCGGCCTGCCACGGGCGCCAGTCGAGCGTGCCCGCCTCGTGCGCCGAGTCGGCGATGTCGGGATAGCGGCTCTCCCATTCGGAGCATTTCACCATGGTGCCAGGCTGCGCTGCGTCCGACGCCCCGGCCAGGGCGAGGGCCCGCTCGAGCGCCTCGGCGTCGTCAGCGCCGAAGTCTTCGCCGTCCCTGAGCTTTACCGCGATGTCCCGCAGTGCACCGCTCAGCGTTTCGGACAGCCGTATCGGGCCGCTCGAGGTGGGCGAAAGGAACTCCGAAAGGAGATCGCCAATGCGTTCTCGCGCCTCGGACATTTCCATGAACCTCGAGCCTGACCCTGCGAAAAGAGTGCAGAAACCGATCGCCGCGAGTCAATCGAAACTGCCCCCCGCCGCCCCGAGCCAAGGAGGCCGGCACGGGCGGGCGACACTGCGCATCCGAGGCCAGGAAGTCTCTCCGATCCGCCCTCTGACGATGCAGCCTTGCAGGCCGCGGCCTGCCCGCTCGCAGTCCTCCTCGAAGTGCACGCACATCGGTCGCGCTGCCTGTCGAGCCCACGCCCATTCGACGACGTGCGCTCGGGGCGCAGGAAAGGCGTCGCATCGGGCCCTCGGCGTTTGACGGCTCAAGGCAAAGAGGCCACTCTCGCGCTCGCGAAGGATCCGATCTGGTCCGACAGGGGTGCGTGGCGGCCAGATGCAGGACGACAAGACCCGGATCATTCGCAAGTGCCATCTCTTTGCCGGCGCGACGGAGGAGAGCCTTGCGCCGCTGGCCCGCGCGAGCACCGTCCGCGCGTCGGAGCCGGGCGGCGAGATCTTCTCCGCCGGCGACGAGGCGGACGGCCTGCGCGTCGTCCTGTCGGGACAGGTGCGAATCTGGATCGCGGGGTCTGACGGGCGCGAGCTGACGCTCGCCTTCCTCGAGCCCGGCGACCCGTTCGGCGAGATCGCCCTGCTCGACGGGCTGCCGCGCACCGCCAGCGCCACCGCGCAGGAGGCCACGCGCTGCCTGTTCCTGCCCGCGATGGCAGTGGACCGGGTGCTCGAGGCGGATCCGGCGCTGGCCCGCCATCTCGTTCTGTCGCTCTGCGAGTTGTTGCGGCGCAATCTCGGCACGATCACCGGGTTCGCCTTCGCGGGGCTGGGCGCGCGGCTGGCGCGCACGCTCCACGATCTTGCGCTCGACCATGCGTCGATCGAGGGGCGCACCGCCCGGTTCGAGCGCCGGTTCTCCCAGCAGGATCTCGCGCAGCTCCTCGGCGTGACCCGCGAGGCCGTGAACAAGCGCCTGCGCGCGCTGGAGCATGACGGGCTGGTGATCCGCGAGGGTGTGCGCCTGACGATCCCCGACCTGCCGGCCCTGGCCGCCCGCGCCGAGGCCGAAGAGGGGCTCGGCGGCTAGCGCGCCGCCCCTGCCCTGCCGTGCCCTGTCCTGCCGCCGCTGCCGTGGTCCGGGTGGTGTGATCGCGTTCACATCGCGCCGGCGCGTCTTTTGCCAGTGTCGTCTCAGGGTCGCAACGATGCGGACCCGGAGAGCCCAAGAGGAGACGACACGATGACCACCCTGATCTACCGCGGCACCGCCTACACCAGGCCCCAGGCCGCCATCGAGGCCCCCGTCCCGACCGCGGGCAGCATGATCTACCGCGGACAGCGCCATGACGGGGGCACGGCGGCGCGCCCGCGGACCGAGGCCACGATGTGCTACCGCGGCGTCGCCTACCGCCGCATGGCCACTGGCGAGGCGGCCCCGATCGCCGCCACGCCGGACCTGACCACGGTTGCCGTTTCGCACTGAACGCGACGCTCCCGCAGCCAGACCTGCGCCCCCGGCCCCGGGGACGATCCGAAGGAGAGACCGCATGTTCTGCGCACTCGCACGCACGCTCGCGCACACGCTGATGCTGATCGCCGCGCTCCACGCACCGCAAAAGGCCCCGCGGGCGGCCCTGCACGACGGGCAGGGCCCCGGCCCCACATTCTACGCGACCGCGGCGCCCGAAAAGGGCGGCCGCACCTGAGGGCCGGGGCTAGCCGGCCCAGACATGGAGCTTCAGCCGGCGTCC
>CAZUVG010000371.1:1100-3598 GCA_964623765.1 uncultured Roseicyclus sp. | reverse complement strand
ACGTGATCGTCGGCGTCAACAAGTACCGGAAGGACAAGGAGGACCCGATCGACATCCTCGACATCGACAACGTGAAGGTCCGCGAGAGCCAGATCGCGCGGCTGGAGAAACTGCGCGCCGAACGTGACGACGCGGCCTGCGCCGCGGCGCTGGACGAATTGGAGCGGCGGGCCAAGGAAGGCGGCAACCTGCTCGACGCCGCGGTCGAGGCCGCACGTGCGCGGGCGAGCGTGGGAGAGATCAGCATGGCGATGGAAAAGGTGTTCGGACGTCACCGCGCCGAGGTGAAGACGCTGGCGGGCGTCTACGGCTCGGCCTACGAGGGCGACGAGGGCTTCGCCGCGATCCAGAAGGACGTGGAGGCCTTCGCCGAGGAGGAGGGGCGTCGGCCGCGGATGCTCGTCGTGAAGATGGGGCAGGACGGGCACGACCGGGGCGCCAAGGTCATCGCGACGGCCTTCGCCGACATCGGCTTCGACGTGGACGTCGGGCCCTTGTTCCAGACGCCCGAGGAGGCGGCGCAGGACGCCATCGACAACGACGTGCACGTGATCGGAATCTCGAGCCAGGCGGCGGGCCACAAGACGCTTGCGCCCAAGCTCATCGAGGCGCTGAAGACGGAGGGCGCGGGCGACATCATCGTGATCTGCGGCGGTGTCATCCCGCACCAGGACTACGAGTTCCTGACGGGGGCGGGCGTGAAGGCGATCTTCGGGCCGGGCACGCACATCCCCTCGGCCGCGAAGGAGATCCTCGACCTCATCCGGGCCACGCGCACCGCCTGACGCGCGAGGGGAGGGCGGTCCCGGCTTTCCCCTTGCCCCGCCGCGCACCCTGCCGCATCAAGGGCCGCAGAAGGAGCAGCCATGGCCCTGCCGGCCCGTCAGCAAGTCATCTACTGGGGCGCCGCCGCCGTGGCGCTCCTCGTGGTGCTTTGGCTCCTCGGTGACGTCATCCTGCCCTTCATCGTGGGCGGCGCCATCGCCTATTTTCTCGATCCCGTCGCCGACCGGTTGGAGCGCGCGGGTCTGAGCCGGGTTGCCGCGACCGTCTTCATCTTCATCCTGCTCATCCTCGTCGTGGTCGCGGTCGGCCTCGTCGTCTTCCCCGTCCTGGTCCAGCAGGCGACCGAACTGGTGCAGGCCGCGCCCGAGCTATTCGGGCAGCTCCGCGACTTCCTCATCGCCCGGTTCCCCTCGGTGATGGAGGAGGAGGCGCCGCTCAGGAACTCGCTCGTCTCCGTCGGCGAGACGATCCAGGCACGCGGGGCCGAACTCTTGCAGGGGCTGCTGAGTTCCGCGGCGGGCGTCGTCAACATCCTCGTCTTCCTCGTGGTGGTGCCCGTCGTCGCCTTCTACCTCCTGCTGGACTGGGACCGGATGGTGGCGCGGCTGGACGACCTCCTGCCACGGGAACATGCGCCGACGATCCGCCGCCTTGCGGGCGAGATCGACCGGACGCTCGCGAGCTTCGTGCGCGGGCAGGGGACCGTCTGCCTCATCCTGGGCACCTTCTACGCCGTGGCGCTCATGGCGATCGGACTGAACTTCGGCCTCGTCGTGGGCCTCGTCGCGGGGCTTCTGACCTTCATCCCCTACGTGGGCGCCATCGTTGGCGGCGCGCTTTCCATCGGCCTCGCACTGTTCCAGTTCTGGGGCGACTGGTGGTGGATCGTGGCCGTCGCGCTGGTCTTCCAGGTCGGGCAGCTCGTCGAGGGCAACATTCTGACGCCCAAACTCGTGGGAAGCTTCGTGGGCCTGCATCCCGTCTGGCTGATCTTCGCGCTGACAGCCTTCGGTGCGCTCTTCGGCTTCGTCGGCCTTCTGGTGGCGGTCCCGCTGGCGGCGGCCATCGGCGTGCTGGTTCGCTACGGCATCGAGCGCTACAAGCATAGCCCCCTGTACCGCGGCCTCGGCGGCGGCGACGGCGATCCGGAGGCCTGATGCACGAACAGCTCGTTCTCGATCTCCCCGTCCGCCCGGCGATGGGGCGTGGGGATTTCTTCCTCTCCGAAAGCAATGCCGCCGCCGTGGCGCAGGTGGAGGGCTGGCGCGACTGGCCGCTGGGCAAGCTCGTGCTGACAGGGCCGGAGGGCTCGGGCAAGACCCATCTCGCCCATGTCTGGGCCGTGCTCGCCGGGGCCTGCGTGCGCCCGGCCGCGGATATCGTCGAGGGCGAGGTGGCCGCGCTCGCCGCTGCGCCCGCGCTCGCCATCGAGGACGTGCCGGCCGTCGCCGGCGACGTGGAGGCGGAGACGCGGCTGTTCCACCTGCACAACGCGCTTGCCGCGAGGGCCGCGCCGATCCTGTTCACGGGGCGTGAGGCGCCCGCGCGCTGGGGGCTGTACCTGCCCGATCTAGACAGCCGGATGCGGCAGGCGGGCCTTGCGCGTCTCGATCCTCCGGACGATGCGCTGCTCTCTGCGCTACTCGTCAAGCTCGCCCATGACCGGGCGCTGCGGCTGACGCCCGCCATGCTCGCCCATGTGATCCCCCGGA
>CAZUVG010000371.1:0-1090 GCA_964623765.1 uncultured Roseicyclus sp. | reverse complement strand
CCCCGGATCGAGCGCGCCTTTGCCTCCGTGCAGGCCTTTGTCGAGCGTCTCGACGCCCGCGCGCTCGCGGCGAAGCGGTCGCCGCGGCTGGCCGACGCGCGGGATGTCCTTGCCGAGCTTCAGGCCCCCGTGTCACGTTCCCGTCACGAGTCCTGACTAGGCCGCCCCCATGAGTTTCGCCGATTTCCTCCACGCGCCCCTGCCCGAGCCTGCCGACCTGCCAACGGCGCAGATCGACGGACCACGCCGCTTCTTCAACCGCGAACTCTCGTGGCTCGCCTTCAACTGGCGGGTGCTGGAGGAGGCCGAGAACCTGCGCGTGCCGCTTCTGGAACGGGTGCGCTTCGTTTCGATCAGCGCGGGCAACCTCGACGAGTTCTACACCGTCCGCGTCGCGGGCCTGCGCGAGCTGGCGCTCGAAGGCAACACGGGGCTGTCGGACGACGGGCGCACGCCCGCCGAGCAACTCAAGCTCATCAACGCCGACGCGCGGCGGCTGATGCAGCAGCAGCAGGCCGTCTGGGTCGCGCTGAAGAAGGAACTGGAGGCCGAGGGCATCACGGTCGTCACCCGGGCCGGGCTCAAGGCCGCCGACCGGAAGTTTCTCGAGGAGGAGTTCCTCGCCCGTGTCTTCCCGGTCCTCTCGCCGCTCGCCATCGACCCCGCGCACCCGTTTCCCTTCATCCCCAACGAGGGGCTCGCGCTCGCCCTCCAGATGCGGCGCGAGCGGGACGGGCGCGAATTGCAGGCGCTCCTGCCGATCCCCAGCCAGATCGATCGCTTCGTGCGCCTGCCCGCCCCGGAGGGCGAGGCGCGGTTCCTGCCGCTCGAGGAACTCCTGATCCTCAATGTCGGCGCGCTCTTCCCGGGTTACGCGCTCAAGGGGTCCTGTACCTTCCGCATCCTGCGCGACAGCGATCTGGAGGTGGAGGAGGAGGCCGAGGACCTCGTCCGCGAGTTCGAGACCGCGCTCAAGCGTCGCCGCCGCGGAGAGGTCGTGCGCCTGCAGGTCAGTGCCGGCGCGCCCGAGGACCTCAAGGCCGAGATCGTCGAGCAGCTGCACGTCGCCGAGGACGAGGTCGTGGACGTC
>CAZUVG010000370.1:0-3609 GCA_964623765.1 uncultured Roseicyclus sp. | reverse complement strand
CGTTGCAGAAGGTGCAGCCGCGGGTGCAGATCTCGCCCATGATCATCATGGTGGCATGGCCCTGCGACCAGCACTCGCCGGCATTGGGGCAGCCCGCCTCCTCGCAGACGGTGACGAGCTTGTGCTCGCGCATGATGTTCGCCGTCTTGCGGTATCCCTCGCCGACGGGCGCCTTTACCCGGATCCAGGAGGGTTTCTTCGGCTGGGCGTTGTCGGCGCGGTGCGCCTTCTCGGGGTGGCGCTGGTCCGGGATCTTGAGGTCGCGCATGGGCCTGTCCGCTGATGTCCTCGACTGCATGGTTCGTTCTTAAATAGTCGAGATCGCGGAGAAAGTAACCGCGCAACTTGCGCACGGGTGCCCCGGCCCGCGCGAAACCTCACTCCCGGAGCGGGGGCACGAAGCCGCAGGTCTCCTCGTAGTGCTTGAGCAGGCGCTGCAGCCCGATCTTCAGCACCACCTTGCCCGAGCGCGCCGACCAGCCCAGTCGACGCTCGGCCGATTCGAGCCCTTCGAGGAAACAGCAGACGCGCAGCACCACGTCGCCAAGCCCCGGCCCCAGCGCCTCGAGCGCCGCCTGAACCCGTTCGCGTGCGGCAGAGGGCCCCTCGGCGAGGCCCGCGTCCCGGCGGAACTGCCCGCGGTCCGCCCCGGCCGTCAGGAACCGGTCCCAGTTCTGGCCCAGCCGCGGGCCCATCTGCGCGCGCTCGAAATCCTCGCGCAGTTTCTCGCCGGCCTGCACGAGGTCGGGCCCCAGGAACGGCAACCCGTCCGAGCCCTTGCGCCGCGCGAGGGTCTGCAGGGGGCTTTCGGCGAGGTTGACGCGGGTCCGGGTGCGCTGGCCGTCTTCGCCGGTCAGTTCGACCTCGCCCCAGCTCGCGTGCTGCGCCTGGTAGGGGCCCGCCCCCTCGGCCATGCCGGTCGCGGCGCGGCGGCGGCGGCGGTCCTCCTCGATCAGACGCTTGAGCGCCGTGCGGCCGACGGGGGTGATGGCATAGCGCGCGACCCGGCCGTGACGGGTGCAGCGAATCCACTCCTTCACCGCGAAGGCCTGCGCCACCCGCCGTTCGACGACGGCCGTCCTTGTCTGCTGCCCGTCGGCGCCGGGGCGCAGGACCACGGCCTTGTCCATGTCCTGCGCCACGGCGAGAACCGCGTCGGTCTCGCACAGGCGCCGGAGGATCCGGCGCGCTTCGCGGGAGATGACGGACTCGTCGGAAATGATAGGCGAACGGAACGGGGCGGTCATCTTGTCGTGCTCCTCTCTCGGCCCGCCATCGCCCGCGACTGCCGCCGCGAGGATGTCGAGCGCCTCTTCCAGGAGGGGGTCGTCGCGCAGGTCCTCGACGCGGCGGACGCGCCGGCAGATCGTCGACGGCGCGCCGCCCTCGGTCCGCGCGATCATGCGCAGGGACCGCCCGGCGGCCACGTGTGAAAGGTACTGCCGCGTCGCCTGCGGCACCCATTCCGGCACATGACGTATCGCCCCGGAGAACCTCTCCGGCCGGGTCAAGGACATGACCCTCCCCCCTCTGCTCCTGTGGACAACGAGGTGAGGATTTTGCCGGATTGATTACCAAAGTATTAAAATGACTCTATTTTTTGTAAATTGTTTCGAAATCATGAACAATAAACGGGGAGCGCGCGCTGCCCGTCGACCGAGCGCAACGTGCCCGCGCCGCGGTGCAGGCTCGGGCCATCTGCAAAAAGGTGAAGGAGGATGCGGAACATGTCCGACCTGCAGACCCGGCTGGCCTGCCTGCGCCGTCCCCGGCTCCTCGTCAGCGCCGCCCGCGTGGCGGCGACCTCGGCCTGCGCCGGGCGGCGCGCACGCAGGCGGCCGGTCGCCCGGCTTCTGGACGAGGAGGCCGCGCTCGAGGCGGCACGGCTCGGCGGCGGCCTCGGCTACTCGCCGCGCCGCCACGTCCAGGTGATGAGTGCCCTGATGACGGCCGCCCGGGACGGCGTGCCGTCGACGGACACGAGTCTCAGATGAAGGCGTCCGGCATCTCGGCCTTGCGCCGCGCCATGTAGTCCTTCAGCGCCTCGTCGACGGCCGGGTCGAGCTGCGGCGCCTGGTAGTCGCCGAGGAGCTTCTCGACCCGCGCCGCGGCAAGTTCGAACGTGCTGCGACCGCCGTCCTCGGCCCAGGTCTCGAAGGGCCGGTAGTCCAGCACCTTCGTCCGCCAGAAGGCCTGTTGGTAGTTCGCCTGGGTATGCGCGCAGCCCAGGAAATGGCCCCCCGGCCCCACCTCGCGCAGCGCGTCCATGGCCTGCGCGTTCTCGTCGGTTGGCACGCCCTCGGCCAGCTTGTGCAGCGCACCGAGCTGATCGGCGTCCATCACGAACTTCTCGGGGCTCGCCACGAGCCCGCCTTCCATCCAGCCGCAGGCGTGCAGCATGAAGTTCACGCCAGAGAACAGCGCCATGTTGAGCGAGTTCGCGCTCTCGTAGCCTGCCTGCGCGTCCGGCAGCTTCGAGCCGTTGAAGGACCCGCCCGATCGGAAGGGCAGGCCCAGCCTGCGGGCGAGCTGGCCCGCGCCGTTGGTGATCTGCGCGGCCTCGGGCGTGCCGAAGGTGGGCGCGCCGGAGTTCATGTCGATGGATGTCACGAAGGCGCCGAAGATCACCGGCGCGCCGGGCCGGACCAGCTGCGCATAGGCGACGCCCGCCAGCACCTCTGCCAGCACCTGCGTGAGCGTGCCCATGACCGAGACCGGCGCCATCGCACCGCCCACGATGAAGGGCGAGACGATGCAGGCCTGCCCGGCGGAGGCGTATTCCTCCAGCGCGCCCATCATCACCCCGTCGAAGGTGAGCGGCGAGTTGATGTTGATCAGCGAGGTCAGGACGCAATTGCTGTCCACGACCTCCTCGCCGAAGAGGATCTTCGCCATGTCGACGGAATCCTTCGCGCGCGAAGGCTCCGTGACCGAACCCATGAAGGGTTTGTCCGACAGGCTCATGTGCGCATAGAGCATGTCGAAATGGCGCTTGTTGACCGGCACGTCCGTCGGCTCGCAGACCGTGCCGCCGGAATGATGCAGCCATTCAGACATGTAGCCGAGCTTCACCAGCTTCTCGAAATCGGCCATCGTGGCGTAGCGGCGTCCCTCGTGGATATCCCGCCAGAACGGGGGTCCGTAGACCGGGGCAAGAACGAGGCTGTTGCCGCCGATCTCCACGTCCCGGGCACGGTTCCGCGCGATCTGGGTGAACCGCGACGGCGCCGTCTCGCACAGCTTGCGCGCCAGCCCGCGGGGGATGCGTACCCGCTCGCCCTGCACGTCGGCCCCGGCCTCGCGCCAGCGCAGGAGCGCGCCGGGGTTCTCCACGAAGGCCACGCCGATCTCCTCCAGCACCGTCTCGGCGTTGTGCTCGACGATCTGCAGTGCCTCCTCGTGCAGCATCTCGAGGTTCGGGACGTTGCGCTCGATGAAGCGCGCCGTCTCGAAGCGGATCGCCGACCGCTCTGCCCTGCGCGCCGCCCCTCCGCCGCCGCGCCCGCGCCGACCCACACGTTCCGCTTCGGCCATGGTGCTTCCTTTCGCGCCTGCGCCAGACTCTCCCCCTGCGGGATACAGCGGGCCCGCCGCCCAGCCCGGCCGGAT